>JAPULC010000099.1 GCA_027295305.1 Gammaproteobacteria bacterium | reverse complement strand
TACGTCCTTGCCATGCTCTTCTTCAGCCGCGCGGAAGTAGTGGTGGACTTCTATGTCGCGCGCCTCATCCAAGGTGTTGGCGCCGCGCTCATGTGGGTGACGGCGCGCACGATCATTGCGGACGTCACCGAGGATGGCGGGGCCGGCCAAGAGATGGGGCGGCTCACCCAAGCAGGCGCAAGGGGCATGATGTTCGGCGGCTTCTGGGGCTTTACCCTCGTGGGGATGATGCCGATGCAGCAGGCGTGGGCGATTGCCTTCGTTGGCTACGCCTTTGCCGCGCTTGTGGGCATGTTGGTCGCCGCCTGGCGAAGCGCGGAGACACGTCCCGCGCAGCCCGACTCGCTCATTCCCGTGGGCGAAGTTCCGGCCCGACTCTACCGGTTGCTCCCCATCGTGGTGGTGAGCAGCTTTGCATCGGGGTTGATTGGTCCCATCTATCTCATCTATCTGCAGGACAAGTTTTCGGTCCACATACTGGTGCTTGCGCTTGCATTTGTTCCCGGCGTGATCGTCATGGCGACGTTGCCGGCGTACGCGGGACGCCTGAGCGATCGCTTTGGGCGCATTCCGTTGATGATGCTGGGCGTGCTCTCGGCCGCCGGCTTGTCGGTAGCGCTGCCAAGCGTTGCGAGCATCGGGTGGCTCGCGCTCATGTACACGTTGTTCTTTGCGGGACTGGCCATGGCAGAGCCCGCGGAGGCTGCCATGGTGGCGGATCTTGCCGGCCCGCATCAGCGCGGCCGCATCTACGGTCTTTACGAATTCGCTGCCAGCATCGGCGCGGCCACGGGACCCCTCATCGGCGGGTTCGTGTATGAGAATGTAGGCAGAACCATGCCGTTCTACATGAATGGGGCGCTGCTCCTGCTCGCCGCGAGCCTCATCTGGATACTGCTGCGAAAGTGACATTGCTAGCTGACTTGATTCTCGTGGTGCACGCGCTCTTCGTCGCCTTCGTGGTCTCGGGATTACTCCTCACGCTCGCCGGCGGAATCCTGCGGTGGGGTTGGATTCGAAACGGATGGTTCCGCGGCATTCATCTCGTCTGTATCGGCGTGGTCGTATTGCAGTCCTGGTTCGGCATGTTCTGTCCGTTGACGTCTTGGGAGCACGAGTTGCGCTTGGCCGCCGGGGAGCAGGGCTACGAGCTGGGATTCATTGCGGGCTGGCTTCGCAGACTGATGTTCTTCGAAGCGCCGCCCTGGGTATTCACGTTGACCTACACGCTGTTCGGCGCGCTGGTGCTCGCCACATGGATTTGGCTGCCGCCGCGGTTCAGGCGCGGGAAGAATTGGTAGGATCGTGTATTGAATAAATTGTGCCAGGCACGATTTATCCTTTTGACACCTCAGTCCAGATATAGCGGCGCTTCGTAGCCCTCGGGAATCAAGACCTGAATTCTCGCTTCGACCTGCACGGGACTCGTGACCCCTTCTCTAACGATCACGTTCTGCCGCGTGCGTCCGGAATAGTCGCCGGGCCGGGGGGGGAAATTCGTCGAGCGCAGCTTCACGTGCGGTCGACCACGGTCGACGAGAACGAATACGGCGTACTCACCAACGGGCACATCGGTGAACGTGAAGCTGACCTCTCTGCTCGACAACGTGTTGAGCTCGACTCTGTGATGATCGACCACGGGTGCGTTCCATGGTCCGGGTCGAACCCCGTCGATGGGGGCGAGATCGCGCAGATAGATGATCACGTCGGCTTCGTCGGGGGCTGCCGCGCGGTCGAGCTCCTCCGGGAGCACCGCGGTCGCCCACACGTTGCCGCTCGGGACGGGCTCGCAGGCGAGGAGCAATGCGCACGCAACGACCACAGAGAGTGTCGCAAAATACCCACGGGTGCGCGCTTTCTGGTGTGGGAGCGGCTTCAGCCGGGGGCGCCTCAGCCGCGAATGCTGCAGCCCGCGAGACCCGGCTGAGGCCGCATCCACACAAAAGTTCCTGCGCCTGATCATCGTTACCACTGCTCCGTGAACGGCCTGAGGTCCACCTCGAAGCTCCATCCCGATGGGTCCTGGTGGGCGAGCTGCCACACGGTCTCGGCGATGGCGCTCGGCTTGATGAAGAACGTGTCGTCCCGATCGGTCATGCGCTCGCGTGCACGCGCGCTGTCGATGACCGCATCGATGATCACGTACGCAACGTGAATGCCTTGCGGACCCAAATGCCTTGCCATGGACTCGGCAAGAATACGTTGCGCCGCTTTCGTCGGCGCGAAACCCGCGTAGTTTGCACGCCCGCGCCGAGCGGCCGTGTTTCCGGTGATGATGATCGCGCCGCCGTCACCGTCGATCATGGCGGGGGCGGCAATCTGAGTCAGATGCAGGAGTGCGAGCACGTTGACGCGAAAGTTCTGTTCGAGATCTGCCGGCTCCAGGTCCAACACATTGCCGAACGTGCCACGCACGGCGTTGTGCACGATCACCTTGGGCGGGCCCAGGTCGCGGCCCACGGCGTCGAACACCTCTGCCAGACGCTTCCGATCGGTCACGTCCACCTGATAGGCCCGGGTGTTGTCGATTTCCGACTCCAGTGTCTGCAGCCGTTCGAGCCTGCGTGCGAGCATCCCCACGCGATAGCCCCCCTCCGCGAAGCGGCGCGTGATGGCCGCGCCCGTCCCGGGACCCACGCCCGTGACGAGACAGACCGGATCGGTCATGACTTGCTCCATCCTGTCGAATTCACCACGGCGCTCAGGATATCGTCGATGCGGCCGATGGCGAGGGCGAAGTGAGCATCGTCCTCAAAAAAATGCGCGATGGCGCCCGGGATCGTCTCGGCTGGTCGGCAATCTCGCCGACATCCGCCGGCCAATCGAGGATCTGACGTCGAGCTCATTCACGTTTGCGGGAGCATCAATATCCAGGAGGGGGCACGAAGTTCAGTCCCGCGTCTTCCAGCAGCTTGGCGAATCCGATGGTCTTCATGTCGCTGTACTCGGGACCCATGATCTGAATGCCGATGGGGAGACCCTCGCCGATGGCTCCGGTGGGCACCACGGTTGCAGGGAGATAGGAGCAGATCGCCATGCCCGCCCAGTACACCTGTTCGAAATACGAACGCTCGTCGTTGTCCACCATGATGGTGCGCTCACCCATCGGCCGGTGATCGTGCGGGATGGCGGGTGTCGCCATCATGGGCGTGATCATCACGTCGTACTGCTTGAAGAACTCGTGCCAGGACCAGCGCAGATGGGTGCGTCGCTCGTTGCCCTGAGCGTAGTCGCGAAAGGTTGCCACCTGACGGCGCAGTGCTTGCGCATCGGGACTGTCGTCATCGGGGTCGAGGTCCGCGGCGCGCTCCCGAAGCGCATTGAAGGTGTCGTCCGGTTGTCGCGACGACATGATGGTCGAGAGCAGGCCCGAGTAGGTTTCATGGGCTTCGCTCGGATCGATGTCGGGCCTTGCCTCGAAGTCCACCTCGCCGCCGGCGTTGCGGACGATCTCGGCAGTGGCTTCGACTCGACGCTGGGTCTCTTCACTCACCGGCGCGAGCTCGTCGTTCGTCCAGACCGCTACTTTGAAATCGCCGAGCGTCGGTTTATCGCACGGCGGGAGCGCGAGCCGATAGCCCGCCGCCTGAATCTCGTCGGGTCCCGCCATGATGTTCACGCCGGCTTCCAGATCCCGCGCGCTTCGGCCGAGGGGTCCGATCACCGTGAGGTCGGATTGCGCAAGTATGCCGGGGGCGGCATGGCCGCGGGGGGGCAGCAGGCCCCAGGTGGGTTTGTGTCCGAACACGCCGCAGAAGTGCGCAGGATTGCGAATGGAGCCACCGATGTCCGAACCGGTCTCGAAGCCCGTGAGACCCGCAGCGAGTGCCGCCGCCGAACCGCCGGACGAGCCACCCGGGATGCGCTCGAGATCCCAGGGATTGTTCGTGGTCCCGTAGATTTCGTTGTAGGACTGAAAGTCGGAGAGATGCAGCGGTACGTTCGTCTTGCCGAAGAGCACGACCCCCGCCTCTTTGAGACGCTTGATCGAAAGTGCATCCACCTTCGGGATGTTGTCTTTGTAAGGCGGATAGCCGCGTGTGGTGGGTAGTCCCGCAACGTCGTAGGACTCCTTGCAGG
>JAPULC010000098.1 GCA_027295305.1 Gammaproteobacteria bacterium | reverse complement strand
TGGCGTGTCGTATTTTGCAGTCGGAGCAACGCAACCGCGGTGGTCTCGGGCTCACCGAAGATCGACACGAGCACGTTGCCACCGCCGACCTCCTTGTGCCCGCTGGCCTGCACGTGAAATACCGCCCGCTGCAGTGTGCGTTGAAATCCCATTGTGGGCATGGTCTGTTCGTCGTGTTCCAGCCGTGGCGTCGCACTGATGAACTCCTCGAGCCCGCAACGCAGCTCGACGAGGTTCGCCCCGGTCGCTTTGAGGATTCTGGTTGCCGAGGCTTCAGCCAGGAGCGCGAGCAGCAAGTGCTCCACCGTCACGTACTTCTGACACTCCTCTCGCGCTTCCAGAAAGGAGCTCTGCAGCGCGTCTTCCAGATCTTTGCTCAGCACGGGATATGACCTCGCCCAACTGCGGCAAGGTGATTATGAGAGATTAGTGTAGGGATTGTTCTTGAATTTTTCTGTACGTGGGGCGGCGACTCAGGAACCTTCGATCAGGTCCTCCTGCTTGGGCGCTTCGCTTTCCTCGGGGCAGTGCAGGGTGACCTTGACCTCATCGTCCTGCACCGATTCCAGATGCACGGGGAAGCCCCAGAGACGGTGCACGTGCTTGAGCATCTCATCCGTGGACTCGCCGAGCGGACGGCGATTGTGCCGAGCATGACGCAGCGTCAGGCTGCGATCGCCCGTCATGTCCACCTTGTAGACCTGAATGTTGGGCTCCCCGTCTCCGATGTTGTACTGGCTCGCGAGAAGCTCGCGCACGCGACGGTAGCCGCCGTCGTCGTGAATGGCGCTGACCTCCAACTCCTTTTCCTTGTCGTCGTCGGTCACCGCAAACAGATGCATATCGCGCATCACCTTCGGGGAGAGGTATTGCAGGATGAAGCTCTCGTCCTTGAAGTTCTGCATCGCATTCTTGAGGGCCGGCAGCCAGTCGCTCCCCGCGAGGTCCGGGAACCACTCTCTGTCCTCGTCGGTAGGACTCTCACAGATGCGCCGGATGTCGATGAACATGGCAAACCCGAGGGCATAGGGATTGACGCCTGAGAAATAGGGGCTGTCGAACGACGGCTGATAGAGCACACTCGTGTGGGATTGCAGGAACTCCATCATGAAGCCGTCGGTGACGAGGCCTTCATCGTAGAGATCGTTCAACAGGGTGTAGTGCCAGAACGTCGCCCAGCCTTCGTTCATCACCTGCACTTGGCGCTGCGGATAGAAGTATTGCGCGATCTTTCGCACGATGCGCACGATCTCGCGTTGCCACGATTCGAGCAGCGGTGCGTTTTTCTCGATGAAGTAGAGGATGTTCTCCTGTGGCTCCTCGGGAAAGAGTTGCTCATCGCTCTGCTCTTCCCCGTCGGCGCGCGTAGGCACGGTGGCGCGCCACAGATCGTTCAGATGGCGCTGCAGATACTCCTCGCGCTCCTTCTGACGCCTCTCCTCCTCCTCGGCCGAGATGGGACTCGGGCGCTTGTAGCGATCGACGCCCTGATTCATCAGAGCATGACATGAATCGAGAATGCGCTCCACCGCATCGACTCCATGGCGTTCTTCGCAGTCGGCGATGAAGTTCTTCGCAAAAATCAAGTAGTCGATGATGGAGGATGCGTCGGTCCACGTCCTGAAGAGGTAGTTGCCTTTGAAGAAGGAATTATGACCGTAGGATGCGTGCGCGATCACCAGGGCCTGCATCGTCATCGTGTTCTCTTCCATGAGATACGCGATACACGGGTTCGAGTTGATCACGATCTCGTAGGCGAGGCCCATCTGACCTCGCTTGTAGTTCTGCTCAACGGCGACGAAGTGCTTACCGAAGGACCAGTGGTTATAGCCCACCGGCATCCCGACGGACGCATAAGCGTCCATCATCTGGTCTGAGCGGATGACCTCGATCTGATTGGGATAGGTTTCCAGCGCATATTTTTCGTGCGCGATGCGCGCGATTTCCTGGTCATAGCGCTCAATCAGCTCGAAGCTCCAATCGGAACCTTCGGAGATGGGAGTGCGTCCCTTAGCCATGGCCTATTCCTGAGAGACGCGTCGCGCGAAGAGATCCCGGAACACCGGATAGATGTCGTTCGCATCGACGATCTGCCGCAGCGCGAAGTGGTCGCCGAATTCGTCCAGCAACTTCTCGTATTCCCGCCAGAGCGCCCGGTGATCTCTGTTGGTGATCTCGACGTACGCGAAGTGTTGCACTTTCGGCAGGATGTGCTTGGAGAGCACTTCGTTGCACGCCGGCGAATCGTCCTGCCAGTTATCGCCATCGGAAGCTTGCGCGGCGTAGATGTTCCATTCCTCGAGCGCGTAGCGCTTCGTCACCACCTCGTCCATGAGCTTCAGCGCACTCGACACCACCGTGCCACCGGTCTCACGGGAGTAGAAGAACTCCTCTTCGTCCACCTCCTTCGCGGTCGTATGGTGGCGGATGAACACGACATCGGTGCGATCGTAGTTGCGCTGCAGGAACAGATACAGCAGCAGGAAAAAGCGCTTGGCGAGGTCCTTGATGCGCTGGTCCATCGACCCCGACACATCCATCAAGCAGAACATCACCGCCTTTGACGTGGGCACGGGCTGCTTCACGTGGAGGTTGTATCTCAAGTCGACCGTGTCCAGGAAGGGCACGCGTTTGATGCGATCACGCAGATGCGACACCTCTTTCTCCAGGCGCATCACCTCCAGGTCGTCACACTGGATCTTCGCTTCTTCCATCGCGTCGGTCATGCTCGAGACGTTTCGCAGCTTGTCACCGGTGAGAGCAATTCGCCGCGCCTTGGCGGCACGCACCGATCGTACGACATTCAACTTGGTCGGCACGCCAGCCTTCGAGAACCCGGCGCGCACATACTTGAAGCTCTCGTTGCCCTTGAGATGACGCTTCACGAGGTTCGGAAGCTCGAGACCTTCGAACATGAACTCGAGAAATTCGTCCTGGGTGATCTGAAACACGAAGTCGTCGACACCTTCGCCGCTGTCGCTCGCGTCTCCGCTGCCGGAACCGCCACCTCCCGCTTTCGGGCGTGCGATGCGATCGCCTGCAACGAACTCCTTGTTGCCCGGATAGACCTTGGTGCGCACACCGCCCGGCCCGTGCACGAACAAAGGCTCGCTCACATCGTCGTGCGGGATCGTCACACTCTCACCGCGATCGAGATCGGTGATGCTGCGTTTCTTGATGGCTTCCTCTACCGCACCTTTGATGTGCTTGCGGTACCGCCGCAAGAAGCGCTGCCGATTCACAGCGCTCTTGTTTCTTGGATTCAGTCGGCGGTCGATCAGAAAGTTCATGGGATACCCGCTATTGCGACTTTCTCACTCTGAGATACCACTCGGCGAGCAGGCGAACCTGCTTCTCCGTGTAGCCGCGGTCGACCATGCGCGCGACGAAGTCGTCGTGCTTCTTCTTGTCATCCTTCGACGACTTCGCGTTGAAGGAGATCACCGGCAGCAATTCCTCGGTGTTCGAGAACATCTTCTTCTCGATCACGCTGCGAAGCTTCTCGTAGGAAAGCCATGACGGGTTATTCCCCTCGTTGTTGGCACGGGCGCGCAGCACGAAGTTCACGATTTCATTTCGAAAGTCCTTCGGGTTGCTGATGCCCGCCGGCTTCTCGATCTTCTCGAGCTCCTCGTTCAACGCGGATCGATCGAGAATATCGCCCGTCTCCGGATCACGATACTCCTGATCCTGGATCCAGAAGTCGGCATAGGTGACATAGCGATCGAAGATGTTCTGACCGTACTCGGAGTATGACTCGAGATACGCGGTCTGAATCTCCTTGCCAATGAACTCGACGTACTTCGGAGTCAGAAACTCCTTGATGAAGTTGAGATAGCGGTCGCGGGTCTCGTCGGCGAATTGCTCCTGCTCGATCTGCTGCTCGAGCACATAGAGCAGATGCAGCGGATTGGCTGAGACTTCTGTGGAATCGAAGTTGAAGACCTTTGACAGGATCTTGAACGCGAAGCGCGTCGAGAGACCTTCCATACCTTCATCGACGCCCGCGGCGTCCTTGTATTCCTGCAACGATTTGGCCTTAGGATCGGTATCCTTCAAGTTCTCGCCGTCGTAAATGCGCATCTTGGAATAGACGTTGGAATTCTCGGGCTCTTTCAGCCGCGACAATACCGAGAACTGCGACATGATCCGAAGCGTATCGGGAGCGCACGGTGCATTGCGCAGGGAGCTATTGCGCAAAAGCTTTTCGTAGATCTTGATCTCTTCCTGAACGCGCAGACAGTAGGGAACCTTCACGATGTAGATACGGTCGATGAAGGCCTCGTTGTTGCGGTTGTTCTTGAAATTCGTCCACTCGGACTCGTTGGAGTGCGCAAGCACGATTCCGTCGAACGGAATCCCACCAATCGCTTCTGTTCCGTTGTAGTTGCCTTCCTGGGTCGCAGTGAGCAGCGGGTGCAGCACCTTGATCGGCGCCTTGAACATCTCGACGAACTCGAGCATGCCCTGATTGGCTTTGCACAACCCGCCGGAGAAGCTGTAAGCGTCGGGGTCGCTTTGCGCAAACTCTTCGAGCTGGCGAATGTCGATCTTTCCGACGAGCGCAGAGATGTCCTGATTATTCTCGTCGCCGGGCTCGGTCTTCGCGATCGCAACCTGATCGAGAACGGAGGGGAATTTCTTCGCGACTCTAAAGTGGCTGATATCACCCCCGAATTCGTGAAGGCGCTTCGTAGCCCAAGGCGACATGACGCCCCTCAGATAACGCTGCGGAATTCCAAAATCTTCCTCGAGAATTTTGCCGTCTTCGACGGGATCGAAGAGCCCCAGAGGTGATTCGTTGACGGGCGAGCCTTTGATTGCATAAAACGGCTGGCTCTGCATGAGATACTTCAATCTCTCCGCAAGCGAAGACTTCCCACCCCCCACTGGCCCAAGGAGATAGAGAATCTGCTTCTTCTCTTCCAGTCCCTGAGCAGCGTGGCGGAAAAACGACACGATCTGCTCGATGCATTCTTCCATTCCAAAGAATTCATCGAACGCCGGATAGCGCTTGATGACTTTGTTGGAGAAAATTCGGGATAGGTGGGAGTCTTTCGACGTGTCGATCAGTTCCGGCTCACCGATCGCGAGCAGCAACCGCTCCGCCGAAGAAGCATAAGCCGTCGGATCGTTGCGGCAGATCTCTAGGTATTCCTGGAGCGTGAATTCCTCTTCGCGTGTCGATTCATATCGCTCGTGAAAGCGTTCAAAGACGCTCATATCGGTCACCTCCTCTGCGGACAAATCGGTCAGGGTCACCGAACGTGCCATTGTGGAGGGTTCACCGACTGCGAGACCCTGAAGTGAATCCTACTTGTGCCTCACCTACCGTCAAAGAATAGTAAAAAACAAACCTGTTGCGTTCCGGTAGGTTACTGCTAGAACTTTAGACCCGCGGTCAGGTTTAAGGTTTCACGCGGAGCACCCTTATACCCGTCAGCACTTTCCGCAAGCAGCATCCGACTTGGAGTGCTAGTCCGGTCGTAGCGACGCGCTATCGAATCCAAAGAACTACAACGCCTGCATCGGATTAAACGAGGAAGAGCTGCAAGTGGATATGGCTTTCCGCCGAATGGTACGTAATCAACGTCAAACGGTTGCGAGGGTCAACCACGCTGCGAGAGCACACAATTTCTGGTCTTGGGCCCAAGGTACGCCGACGTCTTTGCCTATCGTGCCCAGTTGCTTCGTGATCTCCTCTGGCCTTTTTCCGAGAATGCGATCCGCCTCGTCAAAAAGCGCTTTTTCTCGAAACGACGTCACAGGCATCGACAGCGTTCTGCACGCCGATCTGAGCGCATCACGTATTAGATCGCCCTCCGCAACGTGAACCTGAAAATGAGAGCGTAACGTGCTCTCGATATCGCG
The DNA here is from genome assembly GCA_027295305.1 of Gammaproteobacteria bacterium. Taxonomy (GTDB): domain Bacteria; phylum Pseudomonadota; class Gammaproteobacteria; order Pseudomonadales; family Azotimanducaceae; genus JAPULC01. Next base: position 9,432 of record JAPULC010000098.1, on the reverse strand, counting down.
GGGCTTCGCGCTGCTGGTGATCACGCATGCGCCAACGATTTCACGCGTCTGCAAGCCGTCGATGCAATGGGTCAGAGCCGCCTGTGCGAGCGTACCGACAGTACGCGACGCCCGCTCGATCAGTCGTTCTGCGTCATCGAGCGAGAGCTCGCGCGCCGCGTGATACGGCTCGTGGGATTCGGGCTTGTCCGGATCCACGAGATCGAGACGAAATCGACGTATCACCACCGGTGCATCGACAGGTTCAGCAAGCAGCACCCCTGCACTCCAACCGATATGGGCCCTGAGGCCCAGTGCCAGACGCGTCATGGCCACACCGTGGGTTCCCGGGACTCGGAAGAGTAACACCGCGCCATCCTTCGGCAGGGGCTGGTGGCTGCCTTCATGACGTGAGCGAGCACTCACTGACAAAAACGAACGCGCTTCAGCCCCAAAAAGTGGTCCGAGCGTGGTTAATTCGCGGTTCGGGACCCCTGAGGGGCGTCCGCACTGACTCTCTCTTTCAGCCCCTGCACCTTCAGCCCCTGCACCGCGCCAATGCCACCGCCGCGCCCAGGAGGCCCACATCGGCAGTGGACACGAGCACCGTGGACACTGTGCGCAGATAGTCCGATGAGCCCCCCACCGCCTCGAATCGCTCGCGGAAGTGGCTGGCCGCGAGGAACTGCGAAATCCGCGGCAGGATCCCGCCGGCAAGATACAACCCTCCCTCGGCGCAAAACGTGTAAGCGAGGCCCCCGGATGCGGTCCCGAGCATGCTGCAGAAGAGCTCCAGCGTCTGATGGCACACGGGCTCGTGATCCAGCGCCCTGGCGGTAATGTCCGCAGCGGTCATCGATTTATCGGCGGCGCCCCAGATCGCGCTCACCGCGCGGTAGAGATTCTCCAGCCCCGGCCCCGAAAGCACGTGCTCCCAGGTCACGAAACCGAACCGTGCGAGCAACGCCCGCGTCACTTCGAGCTCGAGCTCATCCACCGGCGCGAGGGCGGCGTGGCCGCCTTCGGAAGGAATTACCTGCCAGTCGCCGTCGATGGACACCAACCCCGCCATTCCGAGCCCCGATCCCGGGCCGAGTACCGCCTTGGCGCCTTCCGGGCAGACGTCGGTCGCCGATACCGGCCCGATGGGACACAGATCCACATCTCGAAGCAGCGGAAGCGATGCGGCCACCGCATGGAAATCGTTAACGATCAGAACATTGGCGAGATGCAGTTGTGCTGCCACGCGCTCGGAGGACACCGTCCACTCGACATTGGTCAACGAGGCCTCCGCACCGCGCACCGGCCCCGCAACCGCGAGACATGCGGCGTCGATCGCGGACAGCTCCACGGCCTCGAGATAGTGCTCGATCACCGCCTCGAGACTGGGGAATTCAGATGTGGGAAACGAGCGCCGCGCGACGATGGGAAATCGTTCCCGATCCGGCTGAACGAGCCCAAGACGGGTGTGGGTTCCGCCTATGTCGGCCACGAGCCAACAGCCACTCTCACTCATGCAGCGTCCTTGAGGTTGTTGCGACCTCACCCTAACATGGCGCCGGGATTGGGGGGATGGATCAGTGGCGACACGCTGTTCGAGGCTAGCGCGCCTTCTCTTGGCCGTTGGGGTGCTCGCGCATGGAGCAACTTCCTACGCGGACGTGGTGCTGCGGCTTGGAAACGGTGGCGAGCCGGAAACCCTCGACCCCCATCGATACAATCTGCGACTGGAGGAGACCATCCTCTCGGATCTCTTCCTCGGGCTCACGACCTTCGACGCCCACGGGATATCGTGCTGATATTCATCGCCCTCGGAGCGGTATCGTGGCTCGATCTCGCGCGCATCGTCAGAGGCCAGACCCTCAGCATCAAGGAGCAACCCTTCATCGAGGCAGCGGTGGCCTTGGGTGTGCCCAGCCATCGAGTGGTGCTCAGGCACGTGATTCCAAACCTGCTGGGACCTGTGGCGATCTACGGCACGCTCACCATTCCGGGGGTGATCCTTGCAGAGAGCTTCATCAGCTTTCTCGGACTCGGCGTGCAGGAGCCGAGCACCAGCTGGGGGGTGCTGATCGCCGAGGGCACGCAGGAGATGGAAACCGCCCCCTGGATGTTGATCTTTCCAGCCTCGTTCCTCGCAACTTCACTATTTTGCTTCAACTATGTGGGCGACGGGCTGCGCGATGCGTTCGATCCACGCACGGATCTCGGGTGAAGAATGAAAGTCCGGCGATCAGGCGGAGAAATCCCCAGCCTTGGTACGTCGCCGTCGGAACGGGGCTTTCTCCGCCCCCACCGGGCACTCTGATGTACGATCAGATCATGCCCGAACAGTGAGAGAGACGAGATGACGTACAGCGCTGGGGTTGGCATCGCCAACTTTCCCTTCGAAGACGCACGCGGATTCTGGAAGTGGGTGGATCTGTGTGAAGCCGGCGGCGTGGATTCCATCTGGCAATCCGATCGCTTTATCGGACGCGATCAGAACCTCGAATGCATGAGCGTCATGGCGGCTCTGGCGGGGGCCACGAAGCGCATCAAGTTCGGCATGAACGTCGCCTCTCTCGGGCTGCGCGATCCGTTTCTCACCGCTAAGGCGTGCGCCACGATCGATGTCCTGAGCGAGGGACGCATGCTTCCCGCTTTCGGCGTGGGAAGCTCGCTCGGTCGTGACTACAGCGCCACCGGAGTGCCAACTCGTGGGCGGGGCAAGCGCACCGATGAGGGCCTCGAGATCCTCTCGCGTCTGTGGAGCGAAGAGAGCGTCAGCTTTGCAGGCAAGTATTACCAACTCGATGAGGCGAGCATCGCCCCCCGTCCCGTCCAGCAACCGCTACCGCTGTGGGTCGGAGGGTCGGCGCCGCAGGCCATCGAACGCACCGCTCGCTGGGGCACCGGTTGGCAGGCGGGGGTCGACTCCGCCGATCAGGTGGGGCCCGTGATCAAGGCCATCAAAGCGGCAACGCTCAAATACGATCGCACCATCGACGAGGACCACTTCGGCGCAGGCTTCGGCTTTCGATTCGGCAATCCCGAGGAAGGACCAACCAAGGCCTACATAGAAGCGCTGACGAAACGGCTGGGGCGCGCTCCGGACAAATTCCTCGCGATCGGCGACGAGACCGTCGTCATGCAAAGGATCCACGAGTTCATTGAATCGGGGGTCCACAAATTCATCCTGCGTCCCATCGGGCGCGACGCCGAAGAGATGATGGATCAGACGAGGCTTCTCATCGAGAAAGTGCTGCCGCAGGTGGTTGCGCTCAATCGTTAGCAGACCGCAGCCCGACTACAACTGGCGGGGGCAGCCGTCGCGATGAGTATTATCATTCATCTATACGACGTCCCATCGGTCAGCAACAATCAACGAGCAGAACGCAGAACGAACATCGCTCAAAATCACGATCGCGGCGGCCGTTACACTGATCGTCGGCTCCATGTTGTGGTTCTCGTTCGGCGAGCGCGCCGTCAATCGAATTCTCGACAGCGATACCGTCAGAGGCTGGGGATTGTCGAGTGAAAGCGAGAAACTGCGCAGCTGGACAGCCGCACGACTCCCTCGATCATCACGACCCATCGGCGACGATCTTCTCCTGCATCTTTGGGATCTCATCGCCGAGAAACAAATTCGCACACCCCAATATCAGGGGTATCTGCTTCTCGGTGTAATCGCTCAGCGACAGGAGCTTCCCGCGGGGCTGGTCCGACGCCTCACCGCCGCGATTCTTTCTATCCCTTCCGAGCCGGCGGATCGCAGAGATCATCAGCTCATAATCGCCACCGGCATGCTCGCGTACCGGCGCGAACAGCCTCCAGAGGTCGTCGCCCATCTCGGCAGTCTGATGAATTCGACACACAGCCACGCACTAGGGTTCGCCGCGGCACAGACCCTCGGCAAAATCGGTGCACGGCAATCCCTCGATACGTCGGTGCTGCTGGGGATGGGCCACGCCCTGGCTCGAACGGAAGATCTCGCACTTCGCATCGAAATCGCGCACTCCCTTGGGGTGGTATCGGCCCACAGCGAACTGCCAGGCACCGCCATCGACGCGCTCGAGGAGGTGATGACGCGCGACGCCAATCCACATGCGCGCATGGCCGCATTGGATGCGCTGACGGCCCGTCCTCGCAATGCCGACTCGATGTTGAGCATGCTTCGCGGGGTCGCAGGTGATTCCTATGAGCGGCTTCGACAAAGCGCCACCTCCAAGGCGCTGGGGCTCGTTGCATCGTCGGGTGACGACGCGCTGATTTCGACTTTCGAGAACACTCGAGAACCCGCCGCCTGGCGCGCTGGAGCCTTGCGCCGGGTCGTGCAATCGAATCTCGACGATCCAGCGAATGTGCCACGCGTGCTCGCAGCAACCGAGGATGCGTCGAGTGCTGTTCGCGTGGTTGGCTTCGATCTGCTTTCGATGCTGCAACGACCGGCGCTTGGCGTCGTCGATTCGCTCGACTGGACCGCGTTCATCGAGCGGGGCCTTTCCGACGCGCAGGCGCCCGTACGCATCGCCGCGATTGGAAGCGTGATCGCACTGCCGATTCCGATGAATGCCAAAGTCAGGCTCTGGATTCTCGGACTGGAAAACGATGATCGCACCGTCCAACTCGCCGTCATGCTTCTGCTGCGCCGCCGACCGATCGCGGGGCTCGTATTCACCCCTCTTTCGAAGCGCGATTCACAGGGTGCCCAATCCCTGGCGTCCACGTTGGACAGTCTGACGCGGCACGGGGACGCACAGATCGCCCAATCCGCCGCCGCCACCCTCGCCGCGATCCGTCCGAAGGACGACGCAGCGCAAGGCCCCAAGCCCCCCCAGTGGCTGGGAGCTGCTCTGATCATCGCACTTGCCGCCGTGCCGATCGTGCTTTGCGTGGGGTTCGCTATCTACTTCCTGGCGCGCTTCATCACCTATCTGCTCGCTCGACGCTGGCGCGCACTGAGGGCTGCTGGGATCATGGGACTTTGGACCCTGCTCAGCATCGCTCTCGGCGCCGGGCTGTCTGCCGTGGTGTTGGGGCTCGGTCACGGCTCGATGTCCATCGGCGAAGGGTTCGCGATCGTCGCGGCGTACGCGGTCGTGATCGGTGCCTATGGCGGAACGGGCTGGTTACTGCGGCTTGCCGTTAGGCCCTGAAGACTCCCCGCGTCCTTCGCCCGGGCGGCTTACTCGGCGGCCAGCACGTCCAGGCAGGAAGCTTCGATTCCGGTAACGGACTCGAGCAACGCGACGCGCCGACAGAGTTCCACCCGCCACGCATCGGTGAGGCCGAGCCTCTCCAGCAATTCCACATAGCGTGGTTCCTCCGCCAACTGGTAGGGCACGCGGCTGAAACGAATCCCCTGCATCCTCGGCGGACCGAACTCCAGCGCCCGCTCCCACCACTCGAATGCCTGATCGACTTCCCCCAGCAGCGCAAAACCGTAGCCGATCTCCTCGAGTCGAATGCCCGCGAGATTCGACTCAGCGTCCAATCCATCGACCGCGCGCTGCAGATCTTCGAGCGCAAGATTTCGCTCGCCGCGTGCGTAATGCAGCCTCACCCGATGTGACGAGTAGAAGTAATCCCACTCTTCCGAGGCCGCGTCCACCTCTCCCAAACCAAGCAACGCCACGGCACGCAGTTGGTGCAGCTCGAACATCGAAGGCGCAAGCCGAAGTCCGCGATCGAATTCCTCGAGGGCCTTGTCGAACTTACCGAGCGTCAGATAGGCCACTCCTTTGTAGCGGATCACGGCTGCATTGCCCGGATCCGCAGCTTCTGCAAGTTCGTAGTATCTCAGAGCCTCGAAGAACAACCCCGCGCGCATGAGCAATGCGCCGTAGCGCTCGAAGACCGAGTGCTCGTGTGCCCGATAGGCGGCGGGCGTGAGCATGTGTTGCCTCAGCGCAAACTCCTCCTTTTCCCAATCGCCCTCGATGTGCGCGAGCAGCGCCGAGTCCAGCCACCGAGTGGAACGCTGACGCTCGGGATCGCGGAGGTTCGCCAGCTCGAGCAAATCCGTCGCGAGCGCATACGATTCGCGTTCGTTGAGACCAATGGGCAAGCCGCTCCAGAAGACGAACGCGGCGTAGTCCGTATAGGCCCTCGAGAATTTCGGCGCACGCTCGATGGCACTTTCATAGAGCTCTCGGATGAACTTGCCGGAACGTCGCGCCTCCAAGCGCTGAACGTGACGCGCCTTCAGGTAATCGCGGTACGCTTCGGCATCGATGAACTCGGGAATGGGCAACGTTGGCGCCGACCAGAGCAACCCGCCCGCCAGGGTGGCGGTGACGCCGCTGGCGATCTCCGCGTGGACGAGCTGGAGCTCGTCGAGCCTGTGCTCTTGTGTGAGCGTCCACAGCGGCACTTCGCCGCCGCTCGATGCGGTGAGGTGCGATTTCACGCGCAATGTCTCACCGGTAATCTCGACGCTTCCCCACAACACCGCATCCACGCCAAGCTCGGCACCGATCTGGGCGGCCGAACGCTGCGAGGCCTTGTACTGGAACGAGTAGCTCCCCGAAGCAACCTCGAGCCCCGATACCCGCTCGAGCAAGTGCTTCAGTTCCTCGGCAATTCCGTCGCCGAGATATTCCACCACCGGGTCGGGGCTCGTGAAAGCGAGGACCGCGATCGACCCGTAGCTCGCATCGCCAAAGGGCAACCCACCCTCGGTCATTGCGCCCTTCTGAAGTGCGATGGTCGCAATGCCGATGATCAGCATCCCGATGATCGCGTAATCGATCCTGCGAGCCATGCGCAGCCGCTTGAGCGCTTCAGCGGAAGCTCCCGCGCCCGTCGCGACGATCCTGGGTCGATCGAATATCCAGGCAAACAGCACCACCACCGGAAAGCCGGCCACCAGATACAAGGGAATGCGCGCGGCCCATTGCGGGACCTCGATCACAAAGGGCGCGAGATACACCCCGATCGCCACGAACGACGCCACCATGGCGTACACGATGGATACGCGTATCGCCTTGCGGCGCTTAATTCTCCCAAAGAGGCTGACAAGCAACTGACGCTCGCCCACTCGTAACCCGATGTCTGGAGTTTGGCACAAAGCCGCCGAATTTCAGGGTGCTGCCCATTTCACGGCTCCTATCAAAGCGCTTGAACCGCTTGGGCCTGGCGGACGTAGCCACGATTCCAGGTAGGGCTCACCGTGAGCTCGTTGATGCAGACGTGGGCAGGCAACTGTGCGAGAAACAATATGATGTCGCCCATGTCCTCGGACTGAACCATGCGCGCCCGATCCTCGTCACTGACGGGAACGGGACGGTTGTCGAGGATGGGGGTCGATACCTCCCCCGGGCACACCGCGCATGCGCGGATACCGTCGATGCAGGCTTCCATGTTCAGACTCTCGCTCATGGCGTTCATCGCATGCTTTGCCGCCGTGTATGCGGGTCCGGTGGTGACGCCCACGTGCTTTCCCGCCCATGAGGAGATGTTGATGATCAGCCCGTCGTCGTGCTTCTTCATCAGTGGCAGCACGAGCTTCGAGCAATAGAACGCGCCGTCCAGATCGATGCGAATCACCGAGTCCCAATCCTCGAGACTTACATTGTGCCAATTGCGCGCACGCGGGTTGATCCCCGCGCTGTTGACCAGCACGTCGAGCCGACCGAGCTCGCGGTCGATGCGATCTATCACTTTCTGCACCGCTGCCTTATCGGAGACGTCGAGCTGCGCGATGCGGCACTTGCCGCCCGCTTCGTCGATGCGAGCCGCCACCGCTTCCAGGGGCTCGACACGCCGTCCAGACAACACGATCTCCATGCGCCGGCAGCGAGCGCGACGGCCCCGCCTTCGCCGATCCCGGTGCCACCCCCTGTCACCCAGGCTACCTTCCCTTTCAGATCCCGCATGCTTCACTCCACTTCACTTCACTTCAATCCCAAGTCGATGCAGCCGCCGACCATATACGCATGGCTTGGCACACCACAAGCCGTGATACGATTGAGGACGTCACTGCCGATGCGCAAGAAGTTGCGATCTGCGAACCGCCGGAGGCTGCCAATGAGTGCACAGCCCGCGTTCGACGTGAACACCGATGCCATCGTCGAGCGCATCGAGACAGAGGGCTACGCCGTCGTCGAGCAACTGTTGCCGTTAGAGGATGTCCTGGAAATCAAGGACGCCTTGGCCCCCTGGCTTCAAGGCGAGAGGATGGGCCGCAACGATTTCGAAGGACTGAGCAGCGAACGGGTGTATGCCCTGCTTGCGAAAGCGCCGCCGATCGCCAAGATCATCGAAAATCCAGTGACCCTCGCCGTCATCGATCGTCTGCTTCCAACGAACTATCTGCTCTCTGCCTGCCTCGCCATCAACGTGCATCCCGGGGAGACCCCCCAGCGATTTCACAGCGACGACTCGGGCTCGCGTTTCTGGAAGGCACCGCATTCCTGGTGTGGTATCAGCACCATCTGGTCATTCGACGACTTCACGGGCGACAACGGCGCCACCGAGGTCATTCCAGGAAGCCACCTGTGGGCGGAAGAAGACTTCCCGCCCGCGGAAGATCAAGCCGTGAAAGTTGAAATGCCCGCAGGGTCGGTGGTGATCTTCGCCGGAAATCTGCTCCATCGGGGCGGCGCGAACAAGAGTCAGGGCAAGCGATTGGGAATCACGCCGCAATACTGCGCTCCGTGGCTCAGGCAACTCGAGAACATGGTGCTTGCGGTGCCGCCGGACATCGCAGGGCAATATTCCGATCGCGTGCAATCGCTGCTCGGCTACAACGTGATCGATCCAGGCTTCATGGGCCACGTCGATGGCCTACATCCGAAGCGCCTGATCGATCCGGACTACAAGGGCAGAAAGACGCGCGGCGTTGCGAGCTGACGCCCGACAAATGCTGAGCGCGGGTTTCTTACAGATCTAAAGAGGTGAAATCATCATGCCGAAGCTCGGAACCTTGTCCCTCGAGGGTGCATCCGGCACCACCTACACATTCAACGTGTACACGAAGGACACCCTCGTCAACGACTTCATCCCCGGCATCTACTGTCTGTCCCGACGTTCGGAAGACGGTGCCGATACCCCGGTATACATCGGCGAGTCGGACAACATATTCCGCCACCTGGAAAAACATGAAAAGCAGGCGTGCTTCGACGACCATTCATTCAACGCGATCGGCATCTGTCGAACCGCAAACGCCGGGACGCGCCAGGCAACGCAAGAAGACTTGATCAAGTCGTTGCAGCCACCTTGCAACGACTGAGGGAAGATCCTACTTTCTTCCTTAGGTCCCCGCGCTGGTGCAAACACGATGAGCGAGAACCCTACTACCCTGTCTGCCCGGATCGAAAGCACGAGCCCGGTGCTCCTGCCGCTGGTGCTGAATCCCTTGATGGCGCGCTTGGCCGAGGAGAGCGGCTTCAAGGCCCTCTACCTCGGTGGCGGCTCGCTGGGCTATCAGAAGGTGGTGCTCGAGGCCAACCTGAACCTGAGCGAGATGGT
>JAPULC010000097.1 GCA_027295305.1 Gammaproteobacteria bacterium | reverse complement strand
AGAATCGACAACGACGACGTGGTCATCTTCATGAACTTCCGCGCAGATCGCGCAAGGCAGCTCACGCGCGCGTTCGTAGACCCGACGTTTGAGGCATTTACGCCGCGCACGCGCCCAAAGCTCAGCGAATTCGTTACGCTCACCCAATACGCCGCCGACATCGCCGCGAGCATCGCGTTTGAACCCGATTGGCCGAAAAACACGCTGGGAGAGTATCTCGCGCGACTCGGCCGCCGTCAGCTGCGCGTTGCAGAAACGGAAAAATACGCACACGTAACATTTTTCTTCAGCGGCGGGCGCGAGGCACCCTTCGACGGTGAAGAGCGAATTCTCGTGCCATCTCCCAAAGTAGCCACGTACGATCTGAAGCCGGAAATGAGTGCCCCGGAAGTGACCGATCGACTCGTGGACGCGATCGCAGGGCAGAACTACGATTTCATCGTGTGCAACTTCGCAAACGCCGACATGGTGGGCCACACGGGCGTGTTCTCTGCAGCGGTGAGCGCGGTGGAAACCTTGGACAAGTGCCTTGGACGCATCGTCGAGGCACTGAAAGCGAACGATGGGCAATGCCTCATCACATCCGATCACGGCAACGTCGAGCAGATGGCGAATTCCGTTACCGGGCAAGCACACACAGCGCATACCTGCGCGCCCGTGCCGTTGATTTACGTCGGGGCACGCAAGGTGGCTCTGCGCAGCGACGGAATACTGTCCGATGTAGCACCCACGTTGCTGGAGCTGATGGACGTCGATCAGCCCGAGGAGATGACGGGTCGTTCCCTCGTCCGTGCACCCCTCCAACGTGCCGCTGGAAGTCAATAGTGCTCTGTCTGTGAGCGTGCTGGCTCCCCTAGTCGGCTTGATCCTCGCTTCCACACTCTTCGCTGCGACTGTGGCGGCCGAACCCACGAACGCGGAGCGAGACGCCCTTCGGCAAGACCTCGGCGATGTGGAGGAGTGGCTTCAAACGGCACGCAGAGAACGTGATTCCACCGCCGAGCAGCTTCGCGTTGTCGAGCTCGAGGGGGCTGAGATCCAGTTGAACATCCGCGCCCTCGAGGAACAACGTCGATCCCTCGAAAGCACATCGGGGCAATTGACCGAAGAGCGAGACGCTCTACTTCGGTCGCTGCAGGAACACCAGGGGGCGATCGTCGGTTATCTGAACTCCGCCTATACCCTTGGCGGCAAGAATCTCGTGAAGCTGGTGCTCACACAGCAAGATCCTACCAAGATCCCGCGCATGCTCGCCTACTACGGCTATCTCGCACGCGCGAGAACCGCGGCACTCAGCGAAGCCCGCGAGCTACTCAACGCCCTCGACGCGAAAGACCAGGCCATCGAGGCCAATCAGGCCTCACTTCTGCAGAGGGAGCACTCGCTCACCCGAGCGTTCGAGCGCCTGGCCGAGTCGCGCGAAGCCCGCGCATCGGTGCTTTCAACGATCAGCCTCGACATCAGCATGCGCGAATCCGATCGCAAGGAGCTGTCCGAGGCCCTGGTCGAGATCGAACGTGCATTGGCACGAGTTACCCGAGAGCGCCAATTCGGCGCACGCACCTTCGACACGGCGCGCGGGCGGATTCCGTGGCCGGTGGAAAAAGGCAGCATCACGCATCGATTCGGCAGCCACCGGGAGGGAGAGCAGCGTTGGGCGGGACTGTTCATCGCAGCCCCCGAAGGCACGGAAATACGGGCGGTGCACCCAGGCCAGGTGGTGTTCTCCAACTGGCTACGCGGTCTCGGCTTACTCCTGATCCTGGACCACGGCGGGGGGTTCATGACGCTGTACGCCCACGCCGCCACGATCATGAAGCGCGTGGGGGAGTTCGTGAGCTCCGGGGAGGTGATCGCGACCACCGGCAACACCGGCGGTATCAGCGACTCGGGGCTGTACTTCGAGCTCCGGCGACAGGGCAAACCCACTGACCCCACCCCGTGGCTTGCCGCACGAAACTGAAGATGGCTTTTGCATGTGGGTATCGGCAATGCCATCATCAGGGACTCCAGCAATGCCGCTGTGGTGCGTAGCCGCATGAGATCTCGTCAGTCCACGTTTTTCGGCATCACCCTGTCCCTCGCCGTGCTCCTCACAGCGGGATGGGGGCCCGAGCTGACGGCCGCTGAAAACGATACCGGAACGGATCCGGAGGCGGCAGAGGAGCCCCTGCCGCTGGAGCAGCTTCGCGCCTTCACGGAGGTACTGGATCGCATCCGCTCCTCCTATGTGGAGCCCGTCTCAGACGCCACCCTGCTGGAGAACGCCATCCGCGGCATGCTCGATGGCCTCGATCCACATTCGGCCTATCTCGATGAGGAGGCATTTCGGGATTTGCAGGAAGCCACCAGCGGCGAGTTCGGCGGCGTGGGCATCGAGGTGGCGATCGAGGACGGACTGGTCCGCGTCATTTCTCCCATCGACGATACCCCCGCAGAACGGGCCGGCATTCGCTCCGGCGACGTGATCGTGAGCCTCAATGACAAGCCCGTGACGGGCATGGGGCTCATTGACGCGGTGGATTCCATGCGCGGCGAGCCGGGCACGGACATCAAGATCACGGTGCGCCGCGAAGGCGTCGAGGAGCCCATCGACTTCGACCTCGTGCGCGATGTCATCGGAGTCACGAGCGTTCGCAGTCGAATGCTGGAGACCGGCTTTGGATACCTGCGCATCTCGCAGTTCCAGACGGGCACCGGTAAGGACGTGGCGAAGGCGGTGACGGCACTCGAAGCCGAGGCGGGTGGCGAGCTGAAGGGGCTCATCATGGACCTTCGCAACAATCCCGGCGGCGTGCTGCGCTCCTCGGTGGAAGTCGCAGATACGTTCTTGAAGAAAGGCGTCATCGTCTACACCGAGGGCCGACTTCCCAATTCGGAGCTTCGCTTCAACGCCACGGGTCACGACATGATCGAAGGTGCGCCGATCGTCGTGCTCGTCAACGGCGGAACCGCGTCGGCCTCGGAGATCGTGGCCGGCGCGCTCCAGGACCACAACCGCGCGGTCATCATGGGCACCCAGAGCTTCGGTAAGGGTTCGGTGCAGACCGTTCTACCCCTCACCAACGAGCGCGCGATCAAGCTCACCACGGCGCTTTACTACACTCCAAATGGACGCTCAATTCAGTTGACCGGCATTACGCCCGACATCTCCGTGGAGCGCGCAACCATTCGCCGTGAAGCCCCGGAGGACCGCGTGCGCGAGAGCGATCTCCCCGGACATCTAGGCAATGCCGCCCGCGCGGATGCGAGGCCCGATAGGTTCTGGAGTGATGATCTACAACTCCTCGAAGCCCTGAATCTACTAAAAGGTATTCACGTCCTTGGACTTCGCGAAGAGTAAGTGGCTACGCCCGACGTTCGTGCTGCTGTTGTTGCTCTCAAATCCCTGCCTCGGGGACGGGGCCGCGCCACGCCTTAGCATCATCATCGACGACATCGGCCAGGACCGAGCCGTCGGTCGACGCGCCATCGCATTACCCTTTCCCGCCGCCATCGCCGTGCTCCCCTTCCTCCCGGCGAGCACGGAGCTCGCCCGGGCGGCACATGAAAACGGCAAGGAAGTGCTGCTGCATCAGCCCATGGAGAATCTGGCGCGAACACCCCTCGGCCCCGGCGGTCTCACGCTCGCCATGGAGCGCGCGGAAATCATCACGGCGCTGGGCAGTGCCATCGACTCGGTGCCTCATTGCGTCGGCGTCAGCAACCACACGGGCAGTTTGCTGACGCAGGAACCGCTGCAGATGGGGTGGGTGATGTCGGAGCTGGATCGCCGCGGCCTCTATTTCATCGACAGCCGCACCACGCATCACACAGTAGCCTTGACCGCCGCCGAGCTCGAAGCCGTGCCCGTGCTACGTCGTGATGTCTTCCTCGACAACCAGCGCACGGAGCAATACCTAACGAGTGCACTGGAGCGCGCAGTCGAGCACGCGTCGCAGCACGGGTACGCGGTGATTGTCGCCCATCCCTACGATGCGACCCTCACGTTCCTCGAGTCGCGCGTACGCGAGCTCCACAATATCGAAATCGTCCCACCATCGAAGCTTCTCCCAAACCCGGGGGTTCGAGAGCTCGTGCGACGCGGCGAGCGCGAACGATTGTTGGTGGAGTTCTGGTGGGGCCACGCAGATCCGGAGGGTTCGGAGATTTCGCCGTAGCGGCCTTTAGCGAGAGGCCATCGAATCGAGCAAATTCTGTCCCGCCTGGAAATCGAGACTTCCCTCGTAGAGTGCACGTCCGCTGATGGCCCCAAGGAGCGCTCCGCTGCGTGCCGCCTCGGTGCGCATCAGAGATTCCAGATCGGCAAGCGTGCGTACCCCGCCCGAAGCAATGACGGGGAAGGGTGATTGCTCCGCAAGCGTCGTGGTGGCTTCGACGTTGAGCCCGCCCATCATTCCATCGCGCTCGATGTCCGTGTAGACGACTGCCGCAAACTCGGTGTCGGCAAAGCGCTGCAGGAGCTCGCGCGCCGAGAGCTCGGTGGATTGCGCCCAACCCTCGATGGCGATCAGACCATCGCGCGCATCGAGACCGAGCACGATGCGTCGCGGAAACCTCCGCGCCGCCTCTCTCACGAATTCCGGATCTCTTACCGCACTGGAGCCCAGCACGACGTAGTGCGCGCCAAGCGCGAGAAGCTCCTCGACGACGCCAAGCTCACGGATGCCTCCCCCAACCTCCACTTCGACATCGCCTGCATTGTCGAGTATCGCCTGCACCGCTTCTCGATTGCGCGGCGCCCCCGCAAATGCGCCCTCCAGATCCACGACGTGAAGTCGCCGCGCGCCCGAGGCCACCCAGCGCTGTGCCACCTCGCCGGGATCGCGCGAGAAAACGGTGACCTCGTCCATACGACCCTGCCGCAGGCGCACGCATTCACCGCCCTTCAGATCGATGCCGGGAATGAGGAGCATTTCCAAGTGTCCTAGCTAGTTCTTGTCCAGAAATTCGCCGTCCGGGCGAATTTCTTCCCACGCTGCGGCGAAGTAAATTCGCCTTCGCTCCCAAAACCCTTGCTTGTGCTGCGTGCTCTTCTTTAAGAGAGTCCGCAAAGAGCGGGTTTTGCCGGGGCATCCATGCCCCGGTTCGCTAGTTCGATCCAGAATGCTACGCATTCTGGACAGGAACTAGCCAGTTCTCGTCCTGAAATGCCGCCCTGGGCAATTTCCTCTACGCCTTCGTGCCCTCGGGGCTAGTTTCCTGACGGAAACCAGCTAAAGCGTACCCTTCGTGGAGGGCGTCACTCCCGCCATGCGTGCATCCGCCGCGACTGCCATGCGAAGCGCACGGCCAAAGGCCTTGAATACTGTTTCTGCTTGATGATGGGCGTTGTTGCCCTTGAGGTTGTCCACGTGCAACGTGACCCGGGCATGGTTCACGAAGCCGCGAAAGAACTCGTGAAAGAGATCCACGTCGAATCCCGCCACCAACGGGCGAACGAAGGGGACGTCATAGAACAGCCCGGGGCGCCCCGAGAAATCGATCACGACACGCGAGAGCCCTTCATCCAACGGGACGTAAGCATGGCCGTAACGAGTGATCCCCTTCTTGTCACCCAGCGCCTCGAGCATCGCCTGACCTAGCGTGATGCCCACGTCTTCCACGGTGTGATGCGCATCGACTTCCAGGTCCCCCTTTGCCTCGATGGTCAGATCCAGGAGCCCGTGGCGAGCCACCTGCTGAAGCATGTGCTCGAGAAAGGGAATTCCGATGTCGAGCTGAGCGTTACCCGATCCATCAAGATCCACCGACACGGAGATCTTGGTCTCGAGGGTATCGCGTAAAACTGTCCCCTTGCGCTTTCCCATCCGAGTGCGCTCCCGTGACAACGCGGCGGATTATAGCGCTTAAGCCGTGAGAGCGGCCCCGGCCGCCGACGCCTTCGGCGCGAGCTCGAGCACCAGAGCGACACCCCGGCAATGGGGGCCTGGTTGCGGGTAAAGAACGAATCCCTGCCGCTCGGCCAGCACACGAGCAAGGGGTAAATCCAACCCATGGCTGAGCGGTCCCTCGGGCAGGCGCGCAAAGGGTTCCAACAGCTCATCGAGCTGTGTCAGCGAGAGGTCCCACTGCTCGTGGAAAAAAGTGAGCGTGTGACGCGAAGCGTGGAGGGAGACCGTGCCCGGTGCACCGGTGGCGAGCCCGCGCAACGCAAGACGCACACATTCCCGGAAGTTCACGCGGTCGACCCTCGCACGCGCATGGCAACTCACGCCGTTACGTATCCGCGTCCTCGAGGCGTCCACGTGCAGGCCGTCGATGATCTCCTCAATCAACGGCGCGAGCTCGATGGATTGCGCAAACGCCGGCATGTCCGACGCTTCCGCCTCGACGTAGCGACAGACGCTGTCCCACCATCGAGACATCTCCGCGACGCTGTTGACACGCCTTGCACCCTCCGTCACGAAACGCAACAGACGCGAACGCTCCGTGCGCAGCCCATCGATCTTCGCCTGGGCACGTGTGAGGTCCGTGCGAAGCGTGTGATTCTCCCGCCGGATCAAAGCGCTCGCGTCGGCGGACGCTAGGAGCTCGCAACCGCGCTCCCTCGTCAACGGCCCGATGATGAACGTCTGTGCGTGAAATCGTTCGAGCAGCGATTCGGCTGACACGTCGCCCCGTAGTTCGAGAACCAGCACCCGCAATGCCTCCGGATAGAGCTCGGCGCAGCGCTGAAGGAAGCTGCCTGCCTCCATATCCGGAAGGGTCGTGCCACACGAAATCAAGCGAACCGGCGTCTCCGTGCGCTCGAGAAGCACCAAGGCGCCAATACCACTCGGCGCGTTCTCGCGTTGCTCTTTACCCGCCGCCCCGGCGAGCACACTCACACAGACGGTCGACGACTCCGCCCGTCTCGGGCCGAGTCGCGGCACACAAAGCCACGCCTGTTTGAGCACGCCCACAGCGTCGAGAGTCTATGAGCCGGCATTGCTGCGCAATGGTGGCAGACTGCCATGCCGGTGCCGGGCACGTTGTGCCTGGCATCACACGCGAGACGGGTGTCTGCGCTCAAAGTCGATCGAGCAAGCTGCCGTACGGAAGATAGCGATTGTCGGTGCGATCTTTGATCCAACGCGTGAGCTCTGACGGATAGCTCTTGCGCTCGCGGAGCACCTT
This sequence comes from Gammaproteobacteria bacterium, assembly GCA_027295305.1. Taxonomy (GTDB): domain Bacteria; phylum Pseudomonadota; class Gammaproteobacteria; order Pseudomonadales; family Azotimanducaceae; genus JAPULC01. The sequence goes on along the minus strand of JAPULC010000097.1, from coordinate 4,656 downwards.
GACCATGGCAATTACGGGCGAGCGATCGCCACCCTCCCATCCGGTGAGCTTCATCTCGGCGACCGTGAAGAACCGCACCAGATCCACCAGCAGTGAATCGTCGAGCGCAGGCAGCAGGGGGGCCCAATCCTCCGCCGCCAGCCGCATGAGCGGCGCAAAGCCCCGAATCTCCTCTTCGCTCAAACCGTCCGCAGGATCGTCGGGGCTGCGCTGGGCGATGTCGGCGAGGCGTTTGAGCAAAGCCACGTCGGGGCGTATCTGCGACCCCGGATCCCAGCTACCGACGGCCACAGGTTGCTTCCTCAGAAGTCGTGGTCATCGAGCTCATCGTCCGGGGTCAGGGAACGCGTGATGGTCACCAGCGTCTGCAGGTCCGCAAGGCGCAGGAATTCGAGGAAGTCATTCAAGCCCAGGCGCGCCTCTTCCTTGGTGTCGAAAGGGCCCATCGACTTGCCTTCACGCGTGGTGAAGTACCAATTGCCCTCCTTTTCGTCCTGATACAGCCGAGTCCTCAACCGCTCCGGAGGCATGTCTTCCCGATCATCGAAACGAGACTCATCCGACATGAGGGACCCTCATCCGGAAACCGACTCAGGGGCTATCTTAGTGGCGCAGAAGGGCCGATGCGACCGCGGCTTACGCATCCTCGGGGTATAATGCGGCGCTTTCGTGGGACGGGATCGTCCATCGGACATGGCCATACTCGTACGCATCGTTCTTCTCGGGGTGATGTTCGTCGTGGCCCTTGCGGCCATCGCCGTGGGCGCGGCACTTTTCATCGATCCGAATCAATTCAAACCCACTATCACTGGGCTGGCCGAAGACGTGACCGGCCTGTGGTTGAACCTCGAGGGAGATCTGTCGTGGTCGGTGTTTCCGAGGATGAGCATCGTGGCCCACGACATTCAAGCCGATTGGACGCCTCAGCCCGAGGCGCCATTTCTGTCTGCAGAGCGCCTCGCCATCGGCGTCGAGCTGTGGCCCCTCCTATCTACGGAACCCGAGCTCAGAATCAATCGCGTGGCGTTGGCGGGACTTCGCCTCGAACTTCAGCGTGACGCTAGCGGACGCGGAAACTGGGAAGCACCCGCCTCGGGTGATGCCGGCGCAGGCGCTGACGGATCCGCCGGATTCGACGCGTGGCGCTTCGATCGAGTTACCGTCACTGACGCAGTGGTGCGCTACGTGGATCTCGCCGCTGGCCAAACCCTGATGATCCACGAAATGGACGTCGAAGCGTCCAATGTCACACTCGGTGAGGCGTTTCCCCTCGCGATCCATCTGAATTTCGACCTTCAGAACCAGGCCACGCACGTGCTGATGGACATCGTCACCGACGTCACCATCGACCGCACGTACACATACGTGAAGCTCGACGCGTTGAACGTGGATGGGGAGCTACGACGCCAAGGCTTTCAAGCCGTCTCTTACAGCCTGAGCGGTCGGATGTCGAGCGACGCCGATAAAGGCACGGGCACCGTGGAGTTAGATGAATTCAACTTCGGCACGGCGCGCTTGACGATGTCGGCGCAAGCGTCTCACTTGTATGAGGTGCCGAAGCTGACGGGTCATCTCGACGTCGACGTGCCGGACACCTCGACGCTGTCGAGCCAACTCGGCATCGGTGAGATTGCTATCGAACGCGTGGCCCTCGCGATGAACTACGACATCGAGGGACAAGCCGTTAGCCTGACCAACATACAGCTCACCCTCGACGATACGACGCTGGCGGGGAAGCTCGAGCTGACCGACGAAGAGATTCCCAACCTCAATTTCGCGCTAGAGACCGATGCGCTTCTCCTCGATCGATACCTCGCGACTGCGGAAGCACAACCGAGCACTGCCACGCTCCCATCGAATGTTCTCGACACGCCGTTCTTCGAGCGGGAGATGCTCCCGGCGCTACATTGGCGCGGGCGTATCACGGCAAAGAAAGTCGTGGCTGAAGATCTCGAGTTCCATGGCGCCGAGCTGATCACCCGTCACCGCAATGGAGTCGTCAGCAACAGCCTCAACATCGGGTCGATCCTGGAGGGTCGGCTAAGGGCCAACGCAGAGCTCGACGCGACCGCAGAGCCGCGATGGTCCATGAAAGTCGTCGTCGATCAAATAAGAGCGCAAGCGATCTACAAATGGCTGGGATTCGATGCGGACATCAAGGGGCACTTCGACGTGAGCGGTGAGTTCGTCGCCGCTGGCAACACGCAGATGCAACTCGCGAACTCGATCACCGGCGACGTCAATATGGACGGGGGTCAGGGGAGCACATCGATCGCGGAAATCAAAGACGTCGGAAGGTCCATTGCCGTTCTGGCGGGGCGCGAGAAGAAGGTCGTCAAGTGGCCAGACGTGATCGACTATCAGCATCTTGTGGGAAGCGCGCATCTCGAGGGCTTACAAGACCAACACCTCACGTTTGCGCTCGACAATTTCGAGCTCCGGGGACAGGGCGGCTACGACCTCGCGAACGACAGCATCGACTACAAGGTGACGGTCGTGTTTCGCAACAAGTATGACTCCTTCCGGGTGCCGGACATATTCGCGGGCGTCGGCTGGCCGGTACGTTGCAAGGGGCGCCTGGATGACGAATCCCTCTGCAATCTCAGAAAGGAAGCGGCAGCATCGATCATTACACAGTTGCTGACGAAACAGGTGGCGCGCGGGCTGATCAAGGGCATCGGAGGCATCATCACGGCACCAGTGAAGCTCATCAAGAAACCCGAAAAGAAGGAACCCGAAAAGTGAACGGCGCAATGTTCGCGCGGAGCGACGCAAGATCGCTGAACGAGGCGCAATTCGCGGACAAGCTTCTCACTTGGTATGACACCCACGGGCGCAAGGATCTTCCCTGGCAACTTCACCAGACGCCATATCGCGTCTGGGTCTCTGAGATCATGCTCCAGCAGACCCAGGTCGCAACGGTCATTCCCTATTTCGAACGGTTCTCCGAAGCGTTTCCGGATGTCGAGGCGCTGGCGGCCGCGCCTCTCGATCGGGTTCTGCATCTGTGGAGCGGACTTGGCTACTACGCCCGGGCGCGCAACCTTCATGCGGCGGCCATGGCCATCGTCGAGCGCTTCGCAGCACAGATGCCGCGCTCGCTCGATTTACTCATGGGGCTACCGGGTATCGGACGTTCAACCGCTGGCGCGATCCGATCGATTGCGTTCGGCAAACCGGCGCCCATCCTCGACGGCAACGTGAAACGCGTGCTCACCCGCATCCACGCAATCGACGGTTGGTCCGGAAATGCCCCCGTGGCGCGTGAACTCTGGTCCCTCGCCGAGCAATGCATGTCTCATGAACGTCCGGCCGACTATACGCAGGCGATCATGGATCTGGGTGCGACGCTGTGCACGCGTACAAGCCCAGCGTGTGGTATCTGCCCAATGAAAGATGATTGCATCGCCCGGTTACAGCGCTGCGTCGAGCGTTATCCGACGCCGCGGCCAAAGCGTGCTCTACCCACGCGCCATACTCGGATGTTGATCGTGAGAAACGCCGATGGGGCAGTCCTCCTCGAGCAACGCCCTCCCACCGGCATATGGGGCGGGCTCTGGTGTTTTCCCGAGGCTGACCCCGATGTGGCCTTGAGCGAGATATTCCGGGAGGCACAGATCGATGTATCGAGCAATGAACGGTGGCCACATCTGTCCCACACGTTCACGCATTTCCGGCTCGAAATCGAACCCATCGTCGTTCAACTCGCCGCCGAGGCACCGCAGGTCATGGAGGGCCGTAGGTGCCTCTGGTATAAAGCAGATGACGGTCACCAGATCGGCTTGGCTGCGCCCGTGAAGAAGCTTCTGGCAAAAGTGGGTGCCGAGGGGGCACTGCTGTGACACGAATGGTTCGCTGCCGAAAATACGGGGAGGAGCTTCCCGGCCTGGACGCGCCACCGTTCCCGGGCCCCAAGGGACAGGAGATCTTCGATGCGGTGTCCAAACGCGCGTGGGAAGAGTGGACGGCACATCAGACCATGCTCATCAACGAGCATCATCTCAACATGATCGAGCCGGATGCGCGTAAGTTCCTCGCGGAGCAGCGGGAGAAGTTCCTCGACAACCAGGACTACGCTCAAGCCGAAGGATATGTGCCACCCGACTCGAAGGATCAGGAGTAGCCGCCTCTAGGGGCTTGCTTGACTGGCTCGATGACCACCGTTTTAATAGCCCGCCTTCGCCCTCGCGAAGCCCCACCTCTCTCAAGGCCAGGTAGCTCAGTTGGTAGAGCAGGGGACTGAAAATCCCCGTGTCCGTGGTTCGATTCCGCGCCTGGCCACCAAGTAAGCTATTGAATCAATAGAATTTCATGGTTCGAATGATGGCCAGGGCATGTTGCAGATCACTGCAACAAGTTCCGGTCTAATTCGTTGTTTTTGCAAACATTACCAACACGTTCCTGTTACTCCGTGCGACACGAATGCAACATGCCAGAGAGCAGAGACCCGTGCTGCTCAAACGGACTTGGGCGGCGACTTCAATCCGCGGATTTCCCCCGAGTCGATCTTTGACCTAGCCCACGATAGACCCGCCTCTTCGGCCTTTGCGGCGCTCTCGAACGGATCCTCGGTGCTCCAGTGAGTCGTCTTGAAGTCCGAGCCAACGTCGACCCACTCCACCACCGTTGTCTGATAAGTCCAGCCTGTCTCGCTTT
>JAPULC010000096.1 GCA_027295305.1 Gammaproteobacteria bacterium | reverse complement strand
TACGCGGCATCGTCCGCGACCAGGACATTCTGATGGAGTAGGTCGCCGTGGACGAGATCGCGACGCTCCGGGCATGCGGGCAGGAGCTTTTCGATACGGGATTCGCAGGCTCTGAACAAAGCGTCGACGCGGGGCGTCGATGCGAACTTCGCGCGCCATCCGCTGACACGCGCATTGGGATCGTCGATGAGCCCGGCTCGCAACCACGAGCGCCACGAGACCCCAGCCGAGGCTTCGGGGTCGTGCCAGAGCACCGCATCGTCGGGCTTCGTCGGTACAGCACGCATTGCCGCCAGCAGCACGTCCAATGCACCACCGACCGCGTTCGCTTCTTGCAGCGTCGTGGTTTCGATGAAACGACCAAAGTGACGTCGTGAGATTGCGAAGTGAAGACCCAGCGCATTGCCCCTGGCGACCACCACCGGCACCGGCAGCTCCGGTGCGGTGAAACGCATCGCGGCGGCGTCGATCGCAAAACCTTCGGACATATCGCTGAGCCGCAGCACGAACTCGTCGGCACCGACGCGATATGCAAACGCAGCCGACCAGAATCCTCCGGACAGTGCCGCTAGATTTGACACCGCGCCGTCATGTCGGATGGCAAGCCAATCCGCAACCTGTGTGAACGTTGGCTGTGGTTTTTGTGCATCGGCCATGGTGGGTGATCAGGTAATGTGGAAATCTACCCCCAACATCGACAAGCCGAGTCTGGCCGCGACGTTTCGAGACGCGGTGTTGTCCCACGAGGTGCTGTAGAGCGGAATGGCGTGCAGCTTCCGTACGGCATTCGCCCAGCCTGCAACGACATTCGCCGCGTGACCTTTTCGGCGGTACGCCGGCAACGTCTCTACGCCCGCCTCGTGAGCTGCGTGAGTAATCCGTACGCTCGCGCAGACGGATACCGCGTGACCGTCCTCCACCATTGCCATGAAAGGTCGCCAGTGCGACACGTCCTCCAACCAATCTTCAAGTCCACCCTGCAGGAGATCAGCACTCGACTCGTTGATCTCTACCGGTTGCGCGCTTGGTACGACATCGGTCGAGAACCAATAGGCCGGGCCAGCCCAGACGCGCTCGATCGGCGCATGGGACGTTAGCAACCGAATGTATTGCGCCTGATGCATTGGCGCCCGGGATAACTCTTCCGTTTCCGGTTCCTCGTCACACAGTTTCTCCAGCTCCACGGCGAGCTCATCAGGCAAATCCGTGCGAAAGCGCCGCAAGTTCCCCGCGTTCGTTCGTCCAAAGAAGAAGCGCGGGGCGACGTCGCCCTCCGGCTCGTTGACGGATCGGATGCGCGAGCGGTGGTCATGGGTATACAACGCCTCGATGTGCAAGCGCATGAGCTCGAGTTGCGATGGTCGAAGCTCAGTCATCCGCCCATGTTGGACGCGAAGTTCGATTCTGTGCAACAACAAATAGGAGCACAAACCGCTTTGGGTCGAAAGGGCCCTGCGGCCAGCCCGCCACCGCAAGTAGGCACCGCATCACATCTGCAATGAGGTAGAATTCGCCGCTTCGCGCTCGAGACGAACCATGCACCCGGGACTGCAATCCATACTCGGGGATCTCGACCTCGAGGAGATCGAGGTGGATCTCTTCCGCGGCCGCACCGACGACAGCGGCTTCGTATTCGGCGGCCACGTGCTCGCGCAGGCCGTGGTGTCCGCGTTTCGGAGCGTCGACGAATCTCGTCATCTGCACTCGCTTCACGGATACTTCCTGCGTCCCGGAGATTCCAGCCGCCCGATTCTCTACGAGGTGGACCGCATCCGCGACGGCAGAAGCTTTACGACCCGCCGAGTGGTCGCGATTCAGAATGGTGAGGCCATCTTCAACATGGCGACGTCGTGGCACGTCGCCGAGCCGGGGCTCGAGCACGCCTTCCCGGCTCCGCAGGTGCCAGGGCCCGAGGAGCTCACCTCCGACCGCGAGGCATACGAGGAACTCGCAAAGCAGCATCCCGAGATGGACCGTTTCGCAGATCGCTTCGGTGCCATCGACAGTCGTCAGGTCGAGGGGATCTCGACCGCATCAAAGGGCAGCCATTCCCCCTCGCGACACAGCTGGCTCAAGATCTCGGCGCGCCTCCCCGACGACGCCGAGATACACCTCGCGCTGCTCGCATACATGTCGGACATGGATTTCATGAGCACGGCTATGCTGCCCCACGGCCGCGGGCCCCATGATTTTCACAGCTTTAAGGGCGCAAGCCTGGATCATGCGCTCTGGTTTCACCGCCCGTTTCGCGCCGATGAATGGCTGCTCTTCGCGAAGGAGAGTCCGGTCGCTGCGGGTGCCCGCGGCTTCGTGCGGGGTCACTTCTTCGACCGCGCGGGCCGCCTCGTGGCTTCCGCCACCCAGGAGTGTCTGATCCGACAGAGAGGCTGAGCCTTCGATGCGTCGTCCGATTTGCGCGGAACAGCAGACCCCGTCGAGTGGATCCAACAGATGCAGAGCACCGTCGTATTACTGACTGGTCCCGTCGGCAGCGGCAAGACGACGATTGCCGCAAGAATCGCCGAAAACCCCGAGTGGGTGCACATCTCCGAGGACCTGCTCTGGGATGAGACCGGCCACGCACCGCAGGATGCCCGCGACGATGAAGGGCAGGTCCGGGTTCACGCTCTCGCTCATCGATACATACTGCAAGCAGTCAAGGACGGCAAAAATGCGGTGCTGGAATTTCTCGTTTACGAAAATCCACCGTTTCGCATTGCGCACTACCAGGACTTCCTCAACGAACGCAATATCGAAGTCGTCACCCGGATCCTGGTGCCATCGAGAGAGACCGTCATTGCTCGGCAGAAAATCCGTGGTCGCCCAACGGAGCGAAGCGAAAGCTGGTCGCGAAACTACCTGGAGCACACGATGCGATGTCTATCTGCCGACATGATTCAGCCGGAATGGTTGGTCGACTCGACCGACCAGACCGTCGAGGAAACCTACTTGCAGTTCTTTTCCGGCATCGTTTCTGCTGCATCTCCCCCAAGGGCACCTTGAAAAAAGTTTCAGGTGAGTGATCAATACAGACAGAGCGTGGTGATCATTTCCGGTGTGCCGGGTGCCGGGAAGACATCCGTTGCACGCCTGTTGGCCCAACGCTCCGTGAAGGCAGCGCACATCGAAGCAGACGCCTTGCAGAAGATGATTGTTGCGGGTGGCCTCTGGCCGGGCGAGAGACCGACGGATGAGGGATACCGGCAGCTTTCACTGCGTGCAAGGAATTCCAGTCTGCTGGCGGACTCCTTTTTCAGGAGCGGCTTCACTGCGGTCATCGACGACATAGTGATCGGTACCCGCATAGACGAATACCTGGGATATCTCACCTCTTCACCGGTGTACTTCGTGCTGCTCCAGCCGCGTCTGGATGTGCTGAAGCAAAGGAACGCGCTTCGAGACAAGGGTGATGTGTTCCACCAATCCGTCGAACTCCATGAAGTTGCCGACAAGGCAGCCGAGGTTGGACTGTTGATAGATAATTCAGAGCAGGACGTCGAGGAAACCGTTCACGAGATTCAGCAACGTTTATGGCAGGAAGGCTGCATCAGATCGGCATGAACAGCGTGTTGAAAAAAGAACACGGATAGCGTGCGGCCGATCAGGTCGCGATCGGCTGGTGATCCTGGTCGCGACGATCGAGAAAGAACATGACCACCTCCTCGTACGTGCCGCGTCCCACATTGACTGCTCGATGCACATCGTCGGTCGGCGCATCCCAGTCCGCATCACCGGGAGACACTGCGAATCGCTCCGTGGGTCGCCCGTCGCGATATTCGATGGCGAGCCCGTCACCGCGCACGATGAC
>JAPULC010000095.1 GCA_027295305.1 Gammaproteobacteria bacterium | reverse complement strand
AATCCGAGGAAGCTCCCGATGCGCTGCCGATGCCATTGCAGTCCCTCGTGAGCGAGGCACCGCTTTACAAGATCACGAAACTGGCCGAAGGCGGACACCAGGGTGCCAAGCAGCTTGCGACCTCTTTTGTCGGTCAGGGCGTGGGCCTGATGAACACCATTCAGTCCACGCGCGCCGTGGTGCGCGAGTTCATGGAGGACTACCTCGCCGCGGCCGAGCGGTTGGCGGGAACGCTCGAAGACTGAGCCGTCGGGGTACAAGGCATGGCGGCGACCATTGGTTGATTCGAATGGATTCGGATAGATGACAAGTTCCGATAGACCCGAAGCAGCGGATCATCCCCTCGAGCATTTGAAGGTACTGGATCTCTCGCGTGTGCTTGCGGGTCCCTTTGCCGGAAGAATGCTCTGCGATCTGGGTGCAGACGTCGTCAAGGTAGAACCCCCCGAGGGAGACATCACGCGGCTGTGGGGACGCGTGATAGCAGGCGTGCCTGGCTACTTTCATCAGCAAAACGCGGGCAAGCGGAATATCTCCTTGGATCTTCGCGTGCCGGGTGCAACCGATCTCGTGTTCGAGCTTGTGCGCGCGGTGGACATTCTGATCGAGAACTTCCGGCCCGATGTGATGGCACGCCTGGGCCTTGGCTACGACACGCTGCGCGAGGTCAATCCGCGTCTGATCATGCTTTCGATCTCGGGCTTTGGACACGATGGTCCCGAATCACATCTCCCCGCCTATGCCCCGGTCATTCACGCCGAGGCGGGTTTGATCGACCGCCTTGCACGACGAGGGAAGATACCACCCAAGGATATGCCTCTCTCCGTGGCCGACACCAACGCATCTCTTCACGGTCTGGTCGCGCTGTTGTCGGCGGTGATCATGCGCGAGCGAACCGGCTTCGGGCAGCACATCGACATCGCCATGCTCGACGCGACCATCGCCAGCGACGATCAACTTCACTATGACCTTGAAGACTCACACGACACGGGTCCAATACCCAACGACATCTGGGAGACTCAGGTCGGACCGATGTTGGTATCGGCGGACTTTCGCCATTTCTGGCGCATGTTGACGACGAAGTCGATGGTCGAGGATCCCACGAACAAGGACACCGATTTGCCCACCAAGATTGCACTTCGTCGCGAGGTGGTAACCCGATTCATGCAGGCGTTCACCAGCTGGGAGCAGATCGAAGAGAGCATGGCGAAACTCAACATTGCCTGGGGCCGCGTGCGCTCCGCTGCAACTCTGACCGATCAGCCCACCATCAAGTCGCGGCGCGCCATCGTCGAGATTGACGACCGCGCGGGACACACGCGGCCCATCACCCAATCGCCTTATCGATTTTCGAATGCCAAGAGCGGGGTCAAGGGACCGGCGGCACATCGAGGGGAGCACAACCGTGTCGTGCTGCGTGACTGGCTGGACAAGTCCGACTCGGACATCGATGCGCTCGCGGCGAGCGGTGTGCTTCAGATCGACCCTGAGACATTGGGGTGACCGACGGCTCCTACGAATACCTCACAACGCCCTCCAGCAGCGCGACCACTTTGAAACGCTTGTTGTCGCGCGCATGATCGAGTGCGGTCCTGCCATCAGCATCGACGCGACTTGCATCGGCGCCGCGGCCCAACAGGATCTCGATGGCGCGTGTCGCCGTATTTCGGATCGCCGCGACGTGCAGCGGCGTTCTGCCGTTGTCGTCGATTGCGTTGGGATCGGCGCCGTGATCCAGCAGCCAGGATACAGGTTTGATTGAGCCGCGGTTTGCCGCGCCGTGGAGCAGTGTGCGTCCCTGATCGGGTCGCAGGGAGTTGATGTCGAGACCCGATTCGAGGATCAGCTCCGCGATTTCGTCAAAGGGATCGCCGCTGCGTTGATGCGGCTCGAGCGCGAACTCCAGCGACTGGTGGATCGTGCATGGGTCGAGGGCATCGTGCGCGCAGAGCAGGCGCATGACGGCGACGCTGCCGCCGTGCGATGCGCATAGAAACGCAGGACTGATGCGTAACTGCTTCGTCTCGACGGTGTGCCCGGGGTCGGCGCCGACTTCGATCAGAAGTTCGGCCGTGCGAATGAGGCGATGTGCGAAATGTTCGTCCACTCGCCCCAGCGCGGACAGCGCGCAATAGCACAGGAGGTTGTAGCCATTGTCATCGATGAGATCCGCGAGGTCGGCGCTCATGGCGCGCAGGAACTCGTGGTCGCCAAGCGCGGCACGGGAGAATGGATTCGCCGGGAGGGCGCCGCGGGATTCCATGTGGGCGACGATCGCTGCGTTGCCATAGCTCGCGGCCAGCGCAACGATCGACAAGCGATTCTCCCCCGCGCGCGCATCGAGATCGAGCGCAGCGTCGATGCAGGCCTCCAGAATTCGCTGATGTCCCGGTTTGCGCGGTACCGAGCGAAAGTCGGTCACGGCGCGTTCGAAGACGCGTGCTAGATCCACATCGGAAACGCAATCCAGAGCGCTGAGTACCTCGTCGGCCTTGCCCGACTTCGCGAGCTTGTAGATCTCGGATGGGGGCATCGTCAGCTTGCCTTTGGGTTCACTGCTTCTCCCCATCCCAATAGTCCAGGGGTTGTCGTCGGTAGATCTCACTCAGTGCTCGCACACTCACCTTGTTCGAGTCGGGATAGACGATCACGTCGTCGGGATTGCGTTCGCCCCATAGCAGGTACTCACAGGGCTCGCCGGTGTTGTTCGTCAGGCAGTGCTCGCGGGGGTCGGCGGCTGCGAATCGAACATAGTGGCCTGGCGTGAGGTGAAATGTCTCGTCTCCGAGCCGCACGTCCATTGCCCCTTTGAGGACGAAGATGTGCTCCTCTTCTTTCATGTGATAGTGCGCTGGATCGGTGCAGCAACCCGGGGGAAGCTCCTGCACGCACACGCCCATGTGAGCCGCGCTATCTTCGTCTTCGAAGGCCTCTTTTTCGAAGGTTTTGAAACGCAGCCTAATTCTGTCGCTGTGACGCCACTCCTGCCACTCCAGCTCTTCGAGATTCACGGGGTTCGGCAT
>JAPULC010000094.1 GCA_027295305.1 Gammaproteobacteria bacterium | reverse complement strand
CTAAGCGCAGTTACTCTACAGTAGCGACAAAAGCTGAAGCTGTTGGGGAGGTGCCTTATGGCGGTCACAGGCGATCTCGCCAACGAGATCGACGCGCTGGCGCTGGCAGCGCAGACGTTCGAGTCGCGCCACGAGCTCATCGAAGAGCTCACCCATCCCGACGGCATCCGGATGACGGTGAACTTCACCTGCGACTTCGATGCGATGCTCTTGCGACGCGTGCTGAACGAGCCCCCGATGCAGCTCGCCCAGGGAGAGTTCGGCGGACGTGTGGGGATCTGGCGGCTGATCGAGCTGTTCGACTCTCACGACATCAAGGCCACGATCTTCACACCGGGGCGCATTTGCGATCTCTATCCCGAATCGCTCAAAGCTGCGTTCAAGAGCGGACACGAAATTGCAGAGCACATGTGGGAGCACCGCGTGCCGCCAGAGCCGGATCTCGCTCGCGATCACCTCGTCAAGTCGACGAACGCCATTGAGAAAACCGTTGGACGAAGACCGGTCGGGACGCGCAGCGGACAGAACCGGGCACTGCTCAAGGAGCAAGGCTACATCTACGATTCCCATGGCGCCGCGAGTCACCTGCCGTATTACATGAGCGATGATGACGGCGACAATCGGATCTTGAACCTGCCGTTTCACTTCGCCATCGACGACGCCATGTACTTCAGCTTTGCCTGGCTCGGTAGCGCCAACACCGCACAGCGCATCACCGATCCGAACCGCGTGCTGGAGATGTGGTGGGCTGCGTTTCAGCACCAATACCGCGAGGGCGGCTATCTCAACATCTGCCTGCACCCCTTCGTGTCGGGCCGCGCACTTCGCATTGCGATGCTCGATCAGTTGATCCGGCGCATGAAGAGCTCGCCAGGCGTCTGGTTCCCCACCTGCGAGCAACTGGCGCGCCACTGTCTCGAGACGTCGCCCCCGTCCGTGCGACGAGACTAGGAGAGCGCACGATGCCCTGGAAGGAACGCTACACGATTACCGACGAGAGAAGCCTTGCCGATGATGAGGTCCACTGGCCCGAAGGAAAGCGCTGTTGCGTCGCCGTGAACGTCGACCTGAGCCTCGCGTCGCGACCCGATGGATTGCAGCCGAGCGACTTGCAAAATCCCGGTGCCCTCTTTGGTCTGCACGAGGGGCTCGATGCAATGCTGAAGCTGTTCAATCGCTTCGACATCAAGGCGACCTTCACCGTACCCGGCGCGATGGCGCAGATGCTCTCGAGCACGCTGAGAGATATCGACGCCGAAGGGCACGAGATCGCCGCGAACGGATTCAGGCACGAGGACGTGAGCCAACTCGAATTCGAGGACGAGAAAGCACGTCTCAGCGCCACAACGGAAATCCTTGCCGAAGTCATCGGACGCCGACCCACGGGATGGTTCTCGCTGCCTCGACAGGAAGATCCCTTTGCAGTGGGGACGATCAGCCCGAGCACTATGGATCTGTTGATCGACGCGGGTTATCAGTACATGGGCAACGGGCTATCCGACGACCTTCCGCATTACTGGGTGACGGACTTCGACAGTCGTCGTGCCGTGCTCACGCTGCCCTACTACTATCACTTCGACGATCAGTTTTTCCTCATGTTTCCACGACGCGGTACGGGCCTCGAGCATGCCGACACGCTGTTCGCAAACTGGATGGCGGAGTTCGATGCGCAGTACGAGCGCGGACGTTACTTCAACATGACGTTGCACCCGCACGCCATCGGTTGGTGCAATCGTTTCGAGCTACTCAAAGATTTTCTCGCGCATGTGCGCGAACGCCCGAGCGTGTGGAACGCCACCGGCACACAGATTGCCGACTACTGGTCGGACACGTATCCGCCAAGCTCCTATCTGCGACTGGAACCGAGCATCTGGCAGGACTACCCGGGCTCTCTGAGCTGACCCAAAAATAATTCTTGTCCGGTGGCATCCATGCCCCGGATCACTCGCCCTACCAGTTCGCGAGCTCGCGTTCGATGAGCTCACCATACTGCGTGATGGCTTCGGCTCTACGGCGCGGCAGGTGGTACGCCGGAAAGAGATCTTTGCTCGGCTCGTATTCGCGCAGAATCTGACGCGCCACCGTCACCTTGTGCACTTCCGTCGGCCCGTCGGCAAGGCCCATGACGTAGGAGCTGATCAGCATGCCGGTGAAGGGCAGCTCGTTCGAGACGCCAAGCGACCCGTGTAGCTGCAGGGCGCGCGAGACGATGTCGTGATAGACCTTCGGCATCAACGCTTTGATCGCTGCAATGTCCTTGCGCACCTTGAGGTAGTCGTTGTACTGATCGATGCGCCATGCGGTGCGCAGCACCAGAAGCCGAAACTGCTCCATCTCGATCCAGGAGTCCGCGATCTTCTCCTGCACCATCTGCTTGTCGGCCAGCCGCTCGCCCTTCGTCTCCCTGGAGAGCACGCGCTCGCACATCATGTCGAATGCCTTCCTGATCTGCCCGAGTGTGCGCATCGCGTGATGAATGCGCCCGCCACCGAGACGCGTTTGCGCAACGGCAAACGCTTGCCCGCGAGCACCGAGCATATTGCTCTTGGGCACTCTGACGTTCTCGTATCGAATGTAGCCATGACTGCCATCACCACGGGGCTCGGTGCCGACGCCGACATTCCTGATGATATTGATACCAGGAGTATCCGCGGGAACGATGAACATGGTCATGCGCGCATGCGGCGCCGCATCGGGATCGGTCACCGTCATGACGATCAAGAAGGAAGCCCATTTCGCGTTCGACGAGAACCACTTCTCGCCGTTGATGACGAAGTCGTCCCCATCCTCTACCGCCATGCACTTGAACATGGTCGGATCTGCCCCGGCGTGCGGTTCCGTCATGGAGAAGCACGACACCAGCTCGCCATCGAGCAACGGTTGCAGGTACTTGGCCTTGTGCTCTTCGGTGCCATAGTGCGCGAGGATTTCGGCATTGCCCGTGTCCGGCGCCTGACAGCCGAAGACGATGGGCGCGAAACGCGACCGGCCGAGAATCTCGTTCATCAATGCAAGCTTCAGTTGACCGAAACCGGGACCGCCGAGATCGGGTCCGAGATGACACGCCCAAAGCCCTCGCTCCTTGACTTCGCTCTGCAGTGGACGCACCAGCTTGATGAAGTCCGGGTTCTGCACGTCGTAGCTGTCTTCCAGCACCATGTCCAAGGGCTCGACCTTGGACTTGACGAAGCCGTCCATCCAATCGAGCACGCCCTGAAATTCGAGATCGGTATCAAATCCCCACGCCATCGTATTTCTCCCCGTCGTTCAGCGCCCACGGCCATGGGCCCGTGGGATCTAAACAGATCTCCGGCTATGTTTCACTTCGACGCACCCAGATCAGTGAGGAGGTCGAGGGTTTGAAAGCCGCACGCGCTCCGCGAGTAGAGTCGCGGAGCAGAGAGGGGAGTCGTATGGCGCAGAGGCCGCTACCGCCTCCCTGAACTCGTACAGGAACTCGCCAGGCAGACCGTGCCTTACCTCGCAGATTGCGCCTCGCTTGGATCAGCCGTCAGTTGCGGTTGCGCAGCACCTCTCCTGCGAGCACGCCCGTGTGCTCGTCGTCGCGCAGGATCACCTGACCATTGCAGAGCGTCGCCTTGTAGCCCACCGCCCGCTGAATGAAGCGCGGCGCGCCACCGGGAAAGTCGTTCACGATACGCGGCTGACACTCGGCAACGCGATCGATGTCGATGACATTGATGTCGGCGCGCTTGCCGACAACCAACGTCCCGCGGTCGTCGAGCCCCAACACGCGTGCGGGTTCCGAAGTCATTCGCCGCACGGCCTCGCTCAAGCTGTATACACCCTTGTCGCGGTGCCAGTGCGAGAGCACGAAGGTCGACCAGCCGGAGTCGATCATCTGACTGACGTGAGCACCGGCGTCACCCAGACCGGGCATGGCCCAATCGGTGGTGATGAGGTCTTCGACCCCTTCGAGACTCATGTTGAATCCACGCATATGGAATAGTGCGCGGCCTTCGCTCTCGAGAGTGATCCGCAGCCAGGTTTCCGCCGGATGCTCCGCCGCGGCCGTAGCAATGTCCCACAGGCTCTCACCGCGTTTGTGGGTGTAGATCGGCCGCTCGCCATCACCCATTGGATACCAACGACTGGTGGTTCGCTCGAGGTTCTCTGAAGCCTGTGAGTCGTCCTTCACGTCCTGGACGAGCTTGGCGCGGGTGGCCTCGTCCTTGATGGCTGCCAGGCGTCCATCGAAATCGAGCTTCCTGAGCTCATTCCACGCGGGGGTGCGCCAGAAATTATTGGTCGATAGCCCGCCTACTCCGCCACCGCTTCGCGGCACGGTGACTGCGGTGACGTTGAGGCCCTTCTCGCGCATCGCGGTGACACGCTCGTTCAGTGCAATGCGATGCTCGCCGATGGCGCTGAAAAGCACGCCCCGGCAGAGGCCCGCTTCCGCCTCGATCAGGTCCATCTCGCCTTCGATGTCGCCGAAGTTCGGCACGACCTGCATGATGCCGCCCTGTTTGCCCACGGCTTCAGCGATCGCGTGCAGCTCGTCGGCGTGGGCAAAGGTTCCGGGAATGGGGCGCCCATCCGGAATGACGTGGCCGGGGTGACGGTTCACCGAGAAACCTACCGCTCCTTCTTTGACCGACTGGGCAGCAAGCTCCGCGATCTGTCGAATCTCGTCGGGTGTCGCCTGCTCGTCGATGGCGCGCTCGCCCATGACGTAGAAGCGCGTGGCACTGTGGCCGACGAGACCCGCCACGTTGATCATGGGACCGCGCGACTCGAGGGAATCGAGATAGCCGCCGTAGGATTCCCAATCCCACGGAAGGCCGGTGAGGATGGCGTGCTTCGGAATGTCCTCCACGGTCTCCATCATGTCGGCGAGGAATTCCCGATCTTGCGGCTTGCAGGGCGCAAAGGTCACCCCGCAATTGCCGATTAGCGCAGTCGTCACGCCGTGCCAGGTCACCGAGGTCATCTGTGGATCCCAGCCGATCTGGGCATCGAGATGCGTGTGCAGGTCAATGAAACCGGGCGTGACGGCCAGACCATCCGCCTGAATCTCTTGCTGTCCTTTTTCTTCCACCGTCCCCATTGCGGAGATGGAATTGCCATCGATGGCGACGTCGCCCACATACGGCTCTTTGCCAGTGCCGTCCACGATGGTTCCGTTACGAATAACTAGTTGGTGATGCGCCAAGGCGGTGTTCTCCTGATCTGATGCGCGAGACGAAACGCGAAGTTTACCGCCAAACGCTCCGTTCGACGAGACAAGGCAGAGATGTGCGATCGCGGGCCGCGCGATCCCTTGCGAAATCACTGATGGATGTCCTCAATCCACCCATCCTCAATCCACCCGATCAGCCATCGCGGCGCGGACCCTTACGAATCACTCCCCTACCGCGAGCAAGACACCGTCTCGCAACATGAGCCGTGTGGTCTCGTTCCGGTCGGTGAACCCGTCGAGCGCAACCGAATGTGTTCGGTAGGCAAAAATCTCTAAATCGTCCGCGGGATAGTCCAAAAAGTCCGGCTGTCCTAGTTTGGCAAGGATGGCTGATCGGCGATCACCGATCGACAGTTCGCGAATTTTGCGTTTGTTGTCGGATTGTTCCGCGCGATAGTCACTCAGCTTCGCCCGTATCCGGTCGAGCTCGAACCAGTCTTTGGAGTTGTTCATCCCTATCAGCTCACCATGCTGAAACACGAGAATGGCGGTTTCCTCCTTGGTGGTCCGGAAATCGCTTCTTTCCTGCCGGGTGCGGTACATCAGCACCTCTACGCCGTTGTTGTATGCTTGCTCGAAGTCTGGCTTTCCAAGCGTACGAATTACGCGGTCCATCGGATGGTGCGTACTGATCGCACTGATATAGGCCATGTTTGCCACTTGGCGCTTTTGCCAATCGCTGCCGACACGTTTGGAATTCGCAGGAGCAGGGTCCATTCCAACGGCAACGGATACGCGTTTCGAATCGTCAGCCGAGGCCTCACCGAAAATCCAGGAGAGGGGCACCGGTGTGAGGCGCCCCGTATAGATGATGGCGCCAAGAACGCACGCACCAGCCAACATGATGGACGCAACCGCCACGCCTCGGTGGCGCCAATCCGATCTTGAACTCATGCGCTTCTCCTCGAGCGATAAGCTCGGCTGTTTCCAATTGGGCTCGGCCCACGCATCGCAGCAAGTGACAATACGCGAACGCGTCGGGACGGTAAAGGCGCTGGGGCGCGGTCTACGTTTTTTCGCCACGGCTTGGCCATCGGCCTGTATCTCTTCTCGCCCTTTGTCTTCCACCTTCCCGACTGCAGATTCGCGGCAGCGAGCCGACACGGCCTGGTAAGTCGCCAAACAGTAGAGGTCCCCCTTCCCCCGAAAAGGAGGCGGGTACGAACGAGGGCTCACTCCCCTACCGCGAGCAAGACACCGTCTCGCAACATGAGCCGTGTGGTCTCGTTCCGGTCGGTGAACCCGTCGAGCGCAACCGAATGTGTTCGGTACGAAAGAATCTCCAAATCGTCCGCGGGATAGTCCAAAAAGTCCGGCTGTCCTAGTTTCGCAATGATGGCTGATTCGTGGTCACCGATCGACA
>JAPULC010000093.1 GCA_027295305.1 Gammaproteobacteria bacterium | reverse complement strand
TGTTGGGCGACGATCAGATCCGACACTATCGCGAGATCGCGAAGGCGAAGCTCGATCCTGATCTCGAGGTCTGGCTCGAGCACGGGGACGCAGGTTCAACGGCCTGAAGGAGCCCTTCGGCCAGGCCCAGGGCAGGCCCTTCGGCGAAACTCAGGGAAGGCCTTCTATATCAATGCCACATCGCGAAGCCCGGCTTCGAGCTGGGCCCAGCGCTGCTCCATCGAGCCGGTATAACCCACCGAGATCCGGATCAGCCCGGGAGAGATCCCCGCCTCCTCCTTGTCATCCTCGCTGAGCTCGCTCGATGTGCTGCTGCCGGAGCAGGACATCAGCGTGTCGAAATAACCGAGACTCACCGCCATGTAGCCGAAGCGCTGCTCGTTCTGGAGCCGCGACATGAGATCGTTCGCCTTCTGTGCACCCCGACAGACACTCTGATGTGAACAGTTGCAGGCGGGCTGGTCTTCGTTGCGGGTACGTCGCCGACGGAAGTTGTTACCGTATTGGGATGCAAGTGGTCGTGGAGATGCCGATGGCCAGGAGATCCGTTGCGTTCCAGACCGCGATGCGAGTCGAGGCGAGGCCCGCGACGATGCGCTCGAGCCTGCAAGAGGCCGTCAGGTAATCACCGGGAGTCGAGGTTCCGCAGAAGCGTAATGACAGATCGGGGTTCGGGGTCGCGGCAGCGCCGCGAATTGCGCGGGAAACCGGGGGGCCAACGGAGATGTCCGCGGCGATGCAAGCCGCCTCGCTATGAGTGTCGGCTTCCTGCCAGATGACTTTGGTGGCAGTGATGCTCTCCACACCCTGGCCGCCGAGTAAGGTGGGTTCGAATGTCTCGATCAGTGGGATTTCCGGGAGCCCTTTCGGTTGCGACCAAGGTCGGCCCTGTTCCCAGGACGAGAGATTCTCCGGAGGCGTGGCACCGCCCGGATGCTGCAACTCGCTGGCGAGCGCACTCGGCTGCGCCAACGTCACCGTGGAGTGGGTGCACAGTCGGTCGTCGTTGTCGAAGATGTCCACGCTCATGAAGGTGAGCGTTCGACCTTCGTTCAGGGGTGTCGCGACCACGCGGGCACTTCCGGGCCGAAACCCGCGCACATATCGCGAGTCGATGCTGGCTGCACGGCGCCCCGATCGACTCCTCGCGACGTAGACTGAGATCGCCGACAGCACACCGCCGTTGGTGCCGCCAAATGCACCGTTGAACCGTTCGTCGAGGTCGAACGTCCATTGCGAATCGTCGCTGGCTCGACCCGCAAAGGTCTCGAGAAACGTATCCATCAGGAATGCCTGGTCATCAATAGCTGTACTTCGGCTCCCAGCCGGCGGCGCCTTCCGGAATCATATCCATCAGGTGCCATATGATGCAGAAGTCGTCTCCCGGGCCGAAGCTGGTGTCGGTGACGCGCACGACGCCGTCGTCGCTCTTCTTGAAAACCGACACGCCCGGCCACCAGCCGTTTTTCCCTTTATATCCCAGGTCTTCGGCGAAGCTCGTGTTGGCGTGCGAGACCATGCGGAAGCGCCAGTTGCGGCTGGCCGCAAATTTCTTCTGCTGGTCCGGCGTGTCGGGTGACGACACGACGAACGCTGCACGATCCTCCAGATGGTCGATCACGCCGTTGAAGCCATCGGCCCACAACGTGCAAGAGGGGCAGCTCGCACCCATGTTGTGGATGACGATGAGGGTGTCCTTGTCGCCGAACAGCTCGGAGAGTCGCACGCTGCTACCGTCTGTCGCCGCAAGCTCGTAGTCTTCCACTGCCTCGGGGAAGTGATCGGACTGGAGCGTGCGTATCTCACCGCGCAACTCGGCGATCTCTTTGCGGTGATCCTTGATGCGTTGGTTGGCCTCTGCATATTGCATGGGTTACGTCCTCTTCAGCGTTTCCGTTTCTTTTTGCGGGTGGGCTTTGCGTCCAGCTCACCGAGCCACACCGCCAGGGCGTCGAACTGAGCCTGCCAGTACTTGCTGTATTGGTTGAGCCAGACGGCGGCGGTGAGGATCGGGCCCGCATCGAGGCGGCAGCGGCTGATGCGGCCACTGCGTTCCTGCGTGACCAGGCCCGCGCGCACCAGCACCTGAATGTGGCGCGAGACTGCCTGGAGTGAGATGTCGAAGGGCGCGGCCAATTCCGAAACCAGACACTCCTCCTTCTCGAGCCGTGTGAGAATCTGCCGTCGCACGGGATCGCTCAAGGCGGCGAACACCCGGTTCAGGGTGTCGGTTTCGTCCTGCGTGTCCAGATGCAGGACCTTGGCCGCCTCGCTCATGGTGCATTCCTCGATGGAGAGGACGATACTAAACATATCGGTTGATAGTCAATCATGTAATTGATTGTTGAGAACCGGCTTGCGTCGGCCCTAGCATGATCTTGCCCAATAGAGGGAGGATCGGTACGTGATGCAGGTGTTGCGGATAGCGATGGTGGTGGCAGGGGGCCTGGCGTTGCTGGCTTGCCAACCTCAGGATCGCCGGTCGGGATTCTGGTTGAACGGGGAAGCCGCTGAATTTCCGGCGGATTGGAGCTTCGTGGAACAGCACCAGGAGATCGCGATCCAGGTCAGCAGCCCCTATCTCCTACCCCACTCCGTTACGATCTGGTGCGCGCACGTGGATGGGCGTCTGTACATAGCGGCGGGCCGCGCCGCGACCAAGAACTGGCCGGGCTGGGTGGACGACGACCCGAACGTGCGTCTGAAGATCGGCGAGCGCGTCTATGAGGCGGTGCTGGTGGAGCTCGAAGGTCCGGACCAGATACGCCCGGTTCAGGAGCGCTATGCCGTCAAATACGATCTGGGTGGAGGGTCGGGCGCAGATGGCGGGTCGCGCTATTGGCGGGTGGAGCCAGGTCAGACAGGAACTGATTAGCCGTGTGGCGGAATGACGTCATGGCGGGCTGGTCTGCGTTGCGAGGCTGCGCGACGCTCCGAGCGCGAGCAAAAAGAAGGGAGAGCGAGAGCTGGCGGGCCTGACGCTCTCCCCGGAAACTCAGCCGCGCCAGGGGGAAGGGAGTCGTTGGCGGGCTGTGCCCTGACGAAAGGGAACCGGCCTGAGTATGCTTCGACTAATGCTCAGCACAGGTGCTTCGACTAATGCTCAGCACAGGTGCTTCGGCTAACGCTCGGCACAGGTGCAGCCGGCCGTGTCTTCTCCTCAGCTTCTCGAGCTCACTTCGGTGGTCGGAGCAGTCTTCTCCATGACGTCGGCAAATTCCGTTCGATCGAGCGATCCATCGTTGTTGGTGTCCGCGTTGTTGAACTTCTCCGTGTCGTTCAGCGCTTCGAGTTGCATCGATTCATCGGCGTCGAGAACGCCGTTGCCATCCGTGTCCAGCGAATCGAAGTTGTCGCCGGCGATTGCGAAAGCGCCGACAAATGCAAGTGCGATGGCTAATGCCATTGATCTCATGAACTCTCCTCCGACTATTTTTCGGCTCTGCGGTGTCACCCGCCGCCACGATGTGTGGCAATGAGCTTGGTGCAAGGGGTGTGCCATGTGGGTGAAGGGAGTTCTCGAAACGGATTTTTCTACTGAAAGATGAAGGACTAACGTGCTCTGAGGTGATCGAGCGCGCAGCGCCAATGCTCAAGAACCGATCAGTCAGGGCGAGAAACCGTCGCAGTTTGGCGACAGCGCGCCTTAGAGATGGGAAGTATCGTGACGTCAGTCGAGTTGACGGCGTATTTACGAGAGCCACGCTGTCGCCGCATTGCGACAGCGGGCATCAATCGCTCAATACCTGGTCGCGATCGACTCCGTGACGTTGCATCAGCTTGTAGAAGTCGGTGCGATTGCGTTTGGCAAGACGCGCGGCTCGAGCCACATTGCCTGCCGTAATTTTCAGCAACTGCACGAGATAGTCACGCGTGAACGCATCGCGCGCCTGGTCGAACGAAGGTAAGCTCGGAATGTCCTCGTCCAATACCGATCTCACGTGATCGGCCGACATGACCGTTGCAGGCGAGAGCGCAACGTTGCTCTCTACGACGTTTTTGAGCTCGCGCACGTTTCCCTCCCAGCGTGCGCGGCGCAGGAGTTCCATCGCTTCGGGTGCATAGACCTTCCGCTCGCCGCCCTTACAGAACGCATCGAGAAAATGCTGTGCAAGCAGCGCGATGTCCTCGCGCCTTTCGCGCAAAGGGGGAAGCGTGAGCTTCACGATGTTCAACCGATAGTAGAGATCGGTGCGGAAGCTACCGTCACGCACTGCTGCGCCGAGATCCTGATGGGTTGCAGAGATCAGACGCACGTCGGCGCGATGCTCCTGGGTCGAACCCACGGGTCGAACGAGGCCGTCTTCGAGCACCCGTAGAAGCTTGCTCTGAAGATTGCGCGGCATGTCGCCAATCTCGTCCAGGAACAACGAGCCGTTGTGGGCTGCACGAATCAACCCGAGACGGTCGGTGGCGGCGCCAGTGAATGCCCCCCGCACATGGCCGAAGAGCTCGGACTCCATGAGCTCCCCAGGGATGGCAGCGCAGTTGACGGTAATCATTGGCGCACTGGCACGCGTGCTCTCGCGGTGAATCAGCTTGGCTAACACTTCCTTACCCGTGCCGGTCTCGCCCTGAATCAGGATGGAGGAGTCGGAGGCGGCAGCGAGGCGCGCCTGGGCGAGCATCGTTTGAACCTGTGCATTGCGTGTGAGGAACGATGTGTCGGCATGGACGCTCGTGCCAAAGGTCTCGAGTGCACGATCGAGCTGTGAAAGCAGGTCATCCCGGTCCACGGGCTTCGTGATGAAGCCGAACGCACCGCGCTGCGTGGCAGCCACTGCATCCGGGATCGTGCCGTGCGCGGTGACGATGAGCACGGGCAGGGCGGGATGATTCTTCTGAATGGATTCGAGTAGGTCCAATCCATCTTTCTCGGCCATCCGCAAGTCGGACAGCACCACGTCGGGACGTTTTGCGAGCACACACGCGAGGGCCTCATCGGCGCTCGCAGCACCCGTGACCGCATAACCTTCGCGCTCGAGTCGGAGCGACAGAAGCTTCAGAAAATCGGGATCGTCATCGACGAGCAGGACGTGTCGAGGCGTCATTGTGCGATGCCCTGATCTCTGATGCGTTGCTCGATCGCGGTGAGCGCATCGATCTGTCCTTCGAGGGTTGCAATGCGGTCCTGAAACCGGCGTTGGCGTTCCATTAGATCGAGGCAGATGGCGGCGATCCGTCGTTCGAGGGCCGGGAGCTCGTTCTCGACGACGAGCTGATTGAGCGCGTGCCTGGCTTTTGCCAGATCTTCAGGGGCGAGTTGAACGAAGGCCTGGCCGACGGCGAGGCGTAAACGATTGCTCGGGGTCGGCGCGGCACGCACATCATCGTGCAACGCGGTGAGAATGGAGTCGCGGGCAGTGCGGTTCCCCGCAATGGCGAGCTTCCCCGCAAGTGTGAGATACGCAACCACGACGTCGGTGGTCGGCTTGGGGGCGGGTGCTGCTGGCGGTTCGACGAGAGTCTCTACGGGTGGGACATCGGTGGTGGGCGCGGGAACAGAGGTGCATGCCGACATCGCGGCCAAGGCAAGCCCCATTACTGGTCGAAAATTGTACATCCCTCAGTCCCGCGGAAGACGCACCAGAAAATGTGCGCCAGCCGCGCCATTGTCAACGATTTCGACGGTCCCGCTGTGAACCTGCGCATATATTTTAACTAGCGCTAGACCAATTCCGGTCCCGGAGGGTGGTTGACCTGGGGCAGGTGCGCCGCGAAAGAAGGGCTCGAAGACCTTGTCGCGCTCATCCAACGGCACACCCGGACCTTCGTCCTGGACGTGCAGCTCGACGTGATCCGGGGTGGGCGTGAGCGTTATGCGGATTGCGCTTCCATCGGGTGCGTACTTGATGGCATTGGTGACCAGGTTGTCGACGAGTGCCTGCAGTCGCCGCGCATCGCCTGTTATCGTCACGGGGGTCTTGACGAGCTCCACGCGTAGCGCCTTCGACTGAATTGCGAGGGCGTGGGTGCGAAGCGTCTCGTCGACGATCTCGTCCAGGGAAAGCGTCGTGGGATAGAGCGCCGGCGCATCGTCCTGCCAGCCCGCGTACTCGAGAAGATCCTCGATCAGCTCATGCAGGTGGGCTGCGTTGTCACGAACGATGATGGCGAGCTCGTGCTGGCGTTCATCGTTTGCGCACTCTTCGGACAGGAGATCGGCACCCTCTCGGATGTTCGCCAGCGGGGTCTTCAGATCGTGGGAGATGTGGCGTACGAATGTCGACTTCTGTGTCTCGAGGGTTTTCAAACGCTCGCGCAACCAGTCGAGTCGATCGCCGATGCCGACGAATTCCCGGGAACCTCGCACCTGGATGGCATCGTCGAAGTCGGCCTGGCCGAGGGCCTGGATGCTGGCGCTGATCTGGCGTACGGGTGCCGTCACCAATCGTATGAAGCTGAGCGCGAGGGCGGTCATCACGAGAATTGCGATGCCTGCGAGGATGATCAGTGCCCGATACAGACGCGCCGCATTATCCTGAAGCCCCCCGAGACCGAGGTCGATTTTGACGTCGGCCGCCGTGCGGATGTCTTCGACGATGCCACGCATGGTCCGGAACGCGACAGACTCGGATTCGAATCGCGCGGGGGCATCGGACAGCGCCTTTGCCACGGCCTCGATCTGGGCGCGGAGCTCGCCGAGTGCGGCCACCATCGTTGGTTGCCATCCATATGCCTCCAGGCGGGAGATTTCGGTATGAAGCTCTGAGCGGCGACCCTCGAAGAGCTCGAGAAGCCGGCTCGACCGAATCACACCGTACTGCAGTGCGGTGCGTTCGAGGTTGGTGATCCGATCACCGAGCTCGTCGGCCAACCGGGTGGTGCGCACGCCTTCGGTGAGGAGGCTTTCGCTGTCGCGGGTGAGTTGCTCGATGTTCCAGATGGCATAACCGATCGCGATGGTCAGGCACAGAGTTGCCACCGCGAATAGACCCACGAAAAGCGTTCGCAATGACCACTGTGTGTGCAGACGCATGTCCGACGCTCCATCGGATGTTGAGTGTCATGTCAACGGGTCTGCGGCTTCGTGCGCTCACCCGTGAACTGATTGACGTATACCTTCCATGGGTAATGATCGCCTTCCCCTTTCGAACCCTCGACGCGCAGATGTTGCGTGAGTATGCGGCGCCACGTGTCGGTCGAGTTCGCGGGCGTCATGTGGGGGGTTTTCCCGTGGTGAAACGTGACACCGCCGAGGACCAGAGGACAGGCGACGGCCTTCGACTCGTCCGGCTCGCAGTAAAGCAGATCGCTCTGCACATGATCTGGCTGCTTGTGCTCGAGGATGCCGAGTCGATGTCCGCCGTCGATGAAGTGCATGCAACCGTTCGCGACGTCGACGTCGTGCAATGGCATCCAGCAAGTGATCCCACGCTCGTCGAGATTGCGGCCCCAGTAACCTTCGTCCTGATGCCACAGCGTCGGTGCACTCTCCACTGGCGGCTTGGCGAGAAACTGGTCGTACCAGAACTCCAGCGGCCTGCCCATGAGGGCAGCGGCGAACTCGATGGCCCACGTGCGAAATCTCGAGGTGTTGAGCTCGGGCCAGTATCTCGTGGGGCTTGCCTGCACGATTCGGAATTTGCGCGCTTCCCGAGGGATATCCTTGTCCCACGCCCAGTCGAAGGCCATGTGCTCTTTGTTCTCGAGAATCTCTTCGCAGCGCTGGACGAGCTCGTCGAGGTCTGCGGGGTCCACGGCGTCCGTCACGGCAAGCCAGCCGTGTTCCTGGAAAAATTCGATGTCCGCTGCGGTGGCTTCGGGATACGCCAAGGCGTTCTCCTTGTGAGGGCACGCCGCCGCACCTAACATAGCGCAGCGTTGAAAGCTGTTTCAACGGTGTATTGTGGTGGGAGCTTCTTTCACTGACTCCGAACGACAAGCGTACGATCGCGATGGCTATGTCGTGCGTTCGAACGTGTTCTCATCAAACGAGCTGGCAACGATCACGCGTGCGTGCGAGGACCTGATCGCCGATCTGGTGGCCGATCGGCAAGAGGCACGCCGGCATCGCGTCGGCAGCTACGTCTTCGATCCCGATCTCACCCACGGCACCATGATCAAGTGGGAAGGGGATAGCGATGTGGTCCATGGCATCGAGCCGTTTGCCCATCTCTGTGACACGCTCAACGAGTGTGCGTCGGATGCAAGGTTGATCGATCCCATGCGCGACATGGTGCCCTCGGATACGCCGGTGCTGTTCACCGAGAAGCTCAATCTGAAACGTCCGGAGCATGGCGGTGCGAATCCTTTGCACCAGGACTATCCCTACTGGGTCGACGTTGCCGAGGTTCCCGAGGAAGTCGCGACGGCGATGATCTTTCTCGACGACTCGACGCTCGCCAATGGATGCCTGCACGTGGTGCCCGGCAGCCACCAGTTGGGGAAGTGGCAGACGCGAGCTGACGGCGATGCGTTTCTCGCGAATGAGATCGACACCGATGCGTATCCCGATGTCATTCCTCAGCCGCTGGAGGCGAGCGCGGGCACGGTGGTGTTTTTCGGGCCATTCCTTGCGCACACCTCCGCCCCGAACACATCGGCGCGCGAACGTCGTGCGCTGCTCTACAGCTATCAGCCGCCTGGGCGTCGACACATGCTCGATGTGCTGAGGCGGCTAAACAAGTCATGAGCGGCGCATTCAGCTCCTCGCCGCCCGTCACGGATTTCGTCGTCGACGTCAGTGAGGCACAAGCACTGTTCTTCGAGGACAACGGATATCTCGTCATCGAGTGCGTGACGACCCAGGTCGAGCTCGACTGGCTGCGCGAGGTCTACGACGCGCTGATCGCCAGACCGCGCAGCGGATTTCTCGACAAGGTCTTCGATCTGACGCGACCGTACGGGTCCACGGCGGAGCCGAGCCTGGGACAGCTTCTGTTTCCCGAGCGATTAGTGCCTGCAGTGCGTGAAACCGCAATGTGGCAGAACGCGAAGCGGATCGCGACGCGGTTGCTCGCGGTCGCGCAGCACGAGGTGGAGAGCTGGGGTCACCTGCTGTTCAAGGCCGCCGAGCACGGGGGTGAGACGCCGTGGCATCAAGATGAAGCCTATTGGGACATCCATCTGGACTATCACGCGGTGGGTGCCTGGATGCCGCTCGATGACGTGAACATCGACAACGGTTGTCTGTGGTTCTTGCCGGGGTCGCATCGGCGCGAGGTCTTACCGCATCGCCATCTTGGCGACGATGCACGTGTGCACGTGCTCGAATTGGATGTGGACGCCGACGTGAGCGAGGCGGTTGCCGTGCCGCTCTCGGCGGGTGGCATGAGCTTTCACCATCCGCGCATGCTTCATCATGCGCGTGCCAACGTCACGTCTTCGATTCGGCGCGCGTGGGCGAACGAATATCAGACCGTGCCGGTCAAACGCGACCGGCCGGCGGATCGTCCGTGGGTCACCGAGGGGCATCGCGCCCTTGCTGAGAGTCTGGAGCGTTCGAAAAGTGGAAAGAGTTGACCGGTTGTAGACTGGTGCGGCTGGCTCAGGCGCGGCCACCCCGGCTGCGGTTTTCATGACGTTATTCGAGGCGCGCCAGCAATATTTCATCGACAGCGACTTACCCGCGGGCGGCGGATATGACCTGAAGTGGGTCCCGTTGAAGCTCGGCGGGATACAGCTCTACATCTACAACTCCCATGCCCGGCGACGGGCTGTGCCTTATCACGATCTGCATCACGTCCTGACGGGCTACGATGCATCCGCTGTCGGCGAAGGGGAGATTGGCGCCTGGGAGCTTGCGGCCGGGACCGATCCCCACTGGTTCGCAACGCTGATCAACCTGCCCGCGGTGCTGATCGGTCTGTGCCTGTCGCCGCGTCGGGTGTTCGACGCGTTCATTCGTGGCCGTCGAAGCAGGAGCCTGTATCGCGAACCCATCACCGAGGCGTTGCTTTCAAGCGAAGTGGCGCAGGTGCAGGCAAGACTTGGCCTCATCGGAAAGAACGAGCGGGCATTGTTCAGCGACTATCTGACTTTTGCCGAGCTCTGCATCATCGCGGTCTCGCTGGTGCTCGTGCCGGTGCTCTGTATCGTCTGGCTCGTGAATTGATAGGCGGCGATCCTCAGGGCGGGCAATTTCCGGACCAGAATTAGTTAGTTCCTGTCCCGAAAGGGACAGGAACTACCGTCCGGGACAGGGATGTCGCGCCAGCCTTGCGGCTGGCGTAAGCAGGACCGCTTTTTGCGGAGCCTTTTACGGAAGAGCGCGCAGCAAAAAGCAAGGGCCTGGGAGCGCGGTGGGAGACCACCAAGATGAAGGCGAACTTGCTTCGCCGCAGCGTTGGAGGAAATTCGCCCGGATGGCGAATT
>JAPULC010000092.1 GCA_027295305.1 Gammaproteobacteria bacterium | reverse complement strand
GCGGGGTAGAATGTTTTACAGCCATCGCCGGACCTCTTAGCAGGTCGGGTTTGTGGTTAGGGCCTCACGGGTGAATTAGTCCACTCGCGAGGCCCGCTTCAGCGCCTACGGCACCAAGCCAGAACAGCACTCGGATGGCACCATCGAAAGGGAGGCCAGGCTGGTAGAATGCGGGTCAGCCATGCTGGACCTCCCCAAGGTTCAGTTTGGTTAGGGCCTCGTCGCTGGCGTTTCAGTTGCGGGGTCCGCTTGTAATCGTCGTCTCCTGGTTGGTTGAAAAGTCTGTCAGGCCACCTCAAGGGTCAGCACGTCCGCACCTCGGATGTAGTCGCGCCAGCGTATCGGCTCCTTGCCTTCGAGATAGCACCGCATCACATAGGCCCAGCTCTTCACCAACGCTTGCCACTTCAATGTCCTTCAAATCTGGGAGATTGCACTTATGGCGCACTTACAGAGGGAAATGACACACAACCAAGAGTAGGGACGGCGATGCCTACCGCACACACAAGACCACTGTAAGGCAGTATCTATGGGGGTTTTGGGGGGTTTTGAATTGGTAGGCCCGACCAGATTTGAACTGGTGACCTCTGCCATGTCAAGACAGCGCTCTAACCAACTGAGCTACGGGCCTGTAAACGAAAGCGTCCGAACGATCAAGAACCTGCGTGCTACCTCATCGCGCACGGTCCCTTTCGCTG
The DNA here is from genome assembly GCA_027295305.1 of Gammaproteobacteria bacterium. Lineage (GTDB taxonomy): Bacteria > Pseudomonadota > Gammaproteobacteria > Pseudomonadales > Azotimanducaceae > JAPULC01. The sequence goes on along the minus strand of JAPULC010000092.1, from coordinate 4,034 downwards.
ACATTTTGCCCGACATTTGCCCGACCAGCCACCTCGGCTCCACCCAGGCACAGTTCTATCCTGGAAATGCAGGTATCCGAAGGCCTTCAGAGCGACGCAGTCTCCGTGCCCGACCCCAAGCGGACACTCGTGGCGGTCTAATTGCCGAGCGGCAAATAGAGCCGCGTCTGCGACGTATCCCTCGTAGGGTACGCCTGAGACAACCTTCACCGAACCCGGTCGACGGCCGTTCCATTCATCGGCCAGCGCCTGGACATCGGCAACCCCCACGCTCAGCCAGGCACCGGTTGCAGCATTTGTATGTTCAGTCAGCCCAATGTCGAGACCATCCCTCGAAATCGCGACGATCGCGGGCTTGCCAGGCGCTTCTCGCCATTCCCAATCGAGATTGAATCCGAGCCAGTCAACGTAGTAGTCGATGGCCTCCTCGTACGACCTTATCCCGAATACCGGATACCAAGACTTGAAGTTTGGTTGATCCGACATGTCTTACGCCCTACCGGCCGGAAAAAACCGGGTCGCGCTTCTCGCGAAACGCGAGTACCGCTTCCTTTGCGTCCTCTGTCTTATTCAGCACCGAGATCGTCAGATTTTCATAGCGAACCTGGCTCTCGATGTCAGAAGCGATACCGAGTTTGAGACCACGTTTGTTCATTCGCACGGCCATAGGGGGCAGCTTTGCAATACTGTTCGCCATCTCGAGTGTGACCTCTACGAGCTTGTCGGCCGGCACCACATGGTTGACCAGACCCATCTGTCCCGCTTCCTCCGCTTCGATCATCTTCGACGTCAACACCAGCTCCGATGCTTTACCCAGGCCGATCAGGCGAGGTAGGACATACGTCGAGCCAAGCTCGGCGCAGATGCCGAGCTTGGTGAAGGGCAGCTGAAATCTCGCGTTTTCCGACGCAATCCTGATGTCACACAGGAGCGTCATGGTGCAGCCGCCCCCAACAGCCACACCATTGATGGACGCAATGATCGGTTTCTCGACGTCGCTCAGCGCTTGAAACAGCTTCTCCGCGAGCGTCGACGCATTGGCACTGGGTGGCCTGCTATTCGTGTCACTCGGCCGCAGATCCGCTCCAGCACTGAAGGCCCGCCCGGCCCCTGTCAGGACAATGACACGCGTCTCATCGTTTCTGTCTTCCTCCGCGAGCACGTCATGCAACTCGTTGACGAGCTGCATATTGAGCGCGTTCAGCCGATCGGGACGATTGAGGGTCACGGTGGTAACAAAGTCGTTCTTGCTTACGAGAAGTGTCTCGTACGTCATCCGGATTTCTCCCCAAATCAGAATTGTTTCCAGGTGGTACGCAGCCCTCGCCAAGCACCATCGAACCTATCAGGCGAGATCGATCAACGCCTCGCGCTTGATCTCGAGAATCTCGTCGCGAACCCGAGCGGCTTCCTCGAATTCGAGATTTTTTGCGTGCTCCATCATGCGTTCGTCCAGGTCGTCGAGAATCTTCGCAAGCTTCGCAGGATCGCTGAGCGGCAGCGCTTTTCCATAGCCGCGCCGACGATCAGCGACCTTCGATCTCGAGGTCTTCGCATCGCGCCCCCGGCCGCGTTGAGCGGGATAATGTGCCCCTTCCATGACGTCCGACACGTCCTTCTGAATGCTTTGCGGCGTGATGCCGTGCTCTTCGTTGAACTCGACTTGTCTAGTGCGCCGCCGATCGGTCTCGGCAATCGCACGCTCCATCGAACCCGTCATGTCATCCGCATACATGATCGCGCGCCCTCGCACGTTGCGCGCCGCGCGACCCACGGTTTGAATCAGCGAACGATCGGAGCGCAGGAATCCTTCCTTGTCCGCATCGAGAATGGCGACCAGGGACACCTCGGGCATGTCGAGTCCCTCGCGCAGCAGATTGATGCCCACGAGCACGTCGAACTTACCCATGCGCAGATCGCGAATGATCTCCATGCGCTCGACGGTGTCGATGTCCGAGTGAAGATAACGCACGCGCACGCCGTGCTCGTCGAGATAATCCGTCAGGTCCTCGGCCATGCGCTTCGTGAGAGTGGTGACGAGCACACGATCGCCGCTCCCCACCACCAGGTGAATCTCCGAGAGCAGATCGTCCACCTGAGTCGATGCGGGACGAATTTCGATCTGCGGATCCACGAGTCCCGTGGGGCGCACCACCTGCTCCACCACCTGACCTGCGAGCTTCGCCTCGTAGGGACCCGGCGTGGCGGACACGAAGATCACCTGCCCGACGTAGCGCTCCCACTCGTCGAAGCGCAGCGGCCGGTTGTCGAGCGCCGATGGCAAACGGAAACCGTATTCGACCAACGTCTCCTTGCGCGAACGATCACCGCGATACATGCCACCCACCTGCGGCACGGTCACGTGGGACTCGTCGATGACCACGAGGGCATCGTTCGGCAGATAGTCGAACAAACAGGGTGGCGGCTCTCCGGGCTGTCGTCCCGACAGATAGCGCGAGTAGTTCTCGATGCCGCTGCAATAGCCGAGCTCCTGGATCATCTCGAGATCGAAACGGGTACGCTGCTCGAGGCGCTGCGCTTCCACCAGCTTGTCCTCTTTGCGTAGCACCTCCAGACGTTCGTTGAGCTCGTCTTTGATGTCGTCCACCACCGCGAGAATCCGTTCGCGCGGTGTGACGTAATGGCTCTTCGGAAAGATCGTGAACCGTGGTACGCGCCTCAGCACCTCGCCGGTGAGCGGATCGAAGACGGATAGTCTTTCGATCACGTCGTCGAAGAGCTCGACACGCACTGCCTCCTTCTCCGCCTCCGCCGGAAACACGTCGATCACATCGCCGCGAACCCGATACGTCGCGCGCTGAAAGACCATGTCGTTGCGCGTGTACTGAAGCTCGGCCAGACGCCTGAGGATGTGGCGCTGATCTACGCGATCGCCGCGATCGAGATGCAGCACCATCTTGAGATAAGAGTCCGGGTCACCCAGACCGTAGATGGAAGAAACAGAAGCAACGATGATGGTGTCGCGCCGCTCGAGCAGCGCCTTGGTCGCGGAGAGGCGCATCTGCTCGATGTGCTGATTGATCGATGCGTCCTTCTCTATATAAGTGTCCGAGGCGGGCATGTAGGCCTCGGGTTGGTAGTAGTCGTAGTACGAGACGAAATACTCCACGGAGTTGTCGGGAAAGAAGTCGCGGAACTCGCCGTAGAGCTGAGCCGCGAGGGTCTTGTTCGGCGCCATGACCAGCGTGGGTCGCTGGACCTCCTCGATGACCTTCGCAATGGCGAAGGTCTTGCCGGAACCGGTGACGCCGAGCAGCGTCTGATGGCTCAGCCCATCGTGCAGGCCCTGCACGAGCTCGCGGATCGCCAAGGGCTGATCGCCAGCCGGCTCAAAGGCAGCTTCGACGCGAAAGGGGGCTTCGTTTTGCATGAAGTCTATCGTTTAACCATCTGATATATAATGGGTTATACCTGCCACCAAGAAACGGCATCAGGGCCCGAGGACTTGCAAACAGGTAAGCGCACATTAAACTACGCGCTTCCGTTCGAGCCAACCGGATTGGGCGTCTTTCTCACCCGCCAATTGGCCGAATTCTCCCTCTTCCGGCGTAGCTCAGTTGGTAGAGCAGCGGACTGTTAATCCGCCTGTCACTGGTTCGAGTCCAGTCGCCGGAGCCAATTAATACGGGGGCTTCAGAGAAGTTTAGGATGCTGAGTGAAGTAGCCAATTTGCTTGGAGTAGCACCGGAGTAGCACTCTGACCCTGGAGAGCGGCGGCTCTCCCTTATCATCGAATCGCGATTGCGGCCGGGGTGTCTGCCGTGGCAGGTAGCAGACGTAAGGCTTTGCGAATCGCTACGGCGGCTCTCGGACCCATAGGAGTCGTAAAAGGTGACGACTTCACGTCGAGCAATTTGTGCCTTGGTCACGGATCAGAAGCCCCGGGCGTTCGAGCACGTCCTTCAGGCCGGTTTCTGCTGATAGGGTATCTCCTCGATTTGTGTCAGGATTCATCGACTGGGGTCACGCAGCCCGCCGGTTCCCACATGGAGGAGTGAATCCATGCACGCGAC
>JAPULC010000091.1 GCA_027295305.1 Gammaproteobacteria bacterium | reverse complement strand
TGACGTAGCAGCGCGTGGACGGCGGGGGTCCACGGTCCCACAGGGCGCCGGACGGTGTCGCCGATACGGACGACGCTGCTCAGGTTTCCGCCTTCGAGAGCCTGCTCGGGTAGTTTGGCTGTCACTGGGCTACGGTTTAATGCGCAAACGCGCTACCGCCGCCTCGTTTAGCTCTATCCCGAGCCCGGGCTTGTCCGTCAGCGTCATCACGCCGTCCTTCGGAATGACGCCCTCGCCGTAGAGATCGGCGAGGTCGTCCAACGGTCCCGAGAACTCGGTCGAGAACTCGTGCGGGCGCGTTGCGTTCTGCACGGTGGCGTACGCATGCAGCGAGGCCATCGAGTTGATCCCAGCCTGTGGGCTGTGCGGCATGACGGGTTTGTTGAGTGTCGTTGCCATGTCGTAGATGCGTTTGACCTCGGATGGGCCCCCCGCATTCACGATGTCGGGTTGCAGGATGTCCGGATTGCCCAACAGGATCAGGTGATGGAACCACCAGCGAAAGGAGTCCTGCTCACCGGCGGATACCGCAACGTCGAGGGCGTCGGCAACCTGCTTGAGCCCCGGCAGGTCGTAATGTGGGATCGGTTCCTCGAAGTGATCGATGCCCAGCGCTTCGAAGCGGCGACCCTGCTGGATTGCGGTCGATACCGAGTAGCCGTTGTTCGCGTCGAAACCCAGATAGATCTCGGGCGCCAGGAACTCGCGCACGCGCTTGAACATCTGGAAGTCCTTCTCGGGATCAGCGTCCTGTCGCCAACCTCGCCAGTCCATGCGAATCTTGAAGGCGCGGTAACCCAACTCCCAGCCTTCGCGAACCAGCTCGAGCATCTCCTCGGGCTGCATGCGCCATCCGGAGCCGGTGCTCCAATAAAGAGGAATGCGCGTCCGGGCTGCGCCGCCCATGAGCGTATGCACCGGCAGTCCGGTTTCCTTGCCGAGGAGATCCCAAAGCGCCACGTCGATGATACCGACGAGCCACCCGGGGAGCTTGTACACGCGCTCGTCTTTGCCCAGCGCAAGGGTCTCCCAGTGCCGCTCGATCGGGCGTGGGTCGTCGCCCACGAGCACGGGCTTGATGACGTTCTCGAGATAAGCGTCGAAGACGCCGCCTGCTCGGCCCGGGGCCTCGGCCCATCCCTCGACCCCGGCGTCGGTCTGAATTCGAAGTAATCCTTTGCCGGTCGTGAGGGGTGTGTTGGTAATCTCTGTGATCTTCATGTTGTGACTACCGTCCAGAACTTTCCTGGGTCTCTACGCAAACGCACGGCTCTTGTGCCAGGTCCAGATAGATGCCCCACGCGAACAGAACGCTGAGTAGCAGACAGGAGACGATGACGCCCACGCCGACGATCTTCATGCCCACTGGTTCGCGCGTGGGCCCCTCACCGACTTCGAAGTTGCTCATGGCGATTCGGGCTCCCTCCTGGGATCAAAGATGGAAATCATATTGTCTGCAATTGGACGAATCTCGCGTACGTGCCCTGTAACGACATGAGCTCGCCGTGGCTGCCCGATTCGATGATGCGACCGTCTTCCAGGAAGTAGATTCGATCGGCCGATCGAATGGTCGACAGACGATGGGCGATGACGATCACCAGACGACCCTCGCGTGCCGCCCGCAGATTGGCCACCAGTTGATTCTCCGTCTCCGGGTCGAGCGCCGCGGTGGGCTCGTCGAGAATCAGGATGGGTTTGTTCGCCACCAGCGCGCGGGCAATGGCGATGCGTTGTTTCTGCCCGACCGACAACTTGGCCCCCGCGCGGCCGAGATGAGCCTGGTAGCCGTCCGGTAGTTTTTCGATGAACTCAGCTGCGCCGGCAGCCGCCGCTGCTTCGCGCACTTCCACCACGGTCGCCCCGCGGCGTCCCATGAGGATGTTGCCCTCGACGGTGTCGTCGAACACGCTCGTTTCCTGAAAGACGAACGCAACCTGCTTGCGAAGGGCCACCAGATCGAGCTCGGTCAGTGGTTGGCCGTCCAGGTAGCAGTGCCCCGCGGTGGGCACCAGGAGCCCGGGAATCAGATACGCCAACGTGGATTTACCCGAGCCGGTGGGCCCTACGAGGGCGATCATCTCTCCGAGGCGGCCTTCGAAGTCGATGTCACGCAGCGCAACGGTGCCGTCGGGGTAGGCGTAGCTGACACCCTCCAGCCGGACACCTTCATGCATCGTGAAGTCAGCCGCCAACGAGTTGGGGTCCGTGTCGAGTGTCTCAACAGGTGTATCGAGCACCGTGAACACACGATGCAGGCCGGTGATGTTCTCCTGCAGGTTGAGCCACAGGCGACCCATATACCCGGAAGACGCCGCGATCGCGCCGTAGTATCCCCAGATCACCCACCAGTCGCCCGGTGCAAGCTTACCTTCGATGAAGGCCGGCGCGGTGAGGTAGAACACCACGAAGATCATGCTCGCGCCGACCACGGTGGCGGTGAAGGAACCGAGAAGACCCACCAGCACCACGCTGCGAAAGCGTTGGTAGGAAAAGGCACTCGCCGCGGCAAACCGTGCGTGATCGGTGGCGTCGTTACCCAGGCCCTGCATGGCCATGACGTTGGACATTCCCTCCTCCATCATGGCCGTGGTCGTCGATCCCGCTTCCCGTGCCAACGTGCCGTATTTGCGAATGAGCTTGGCGAAGTACAGCACCAGAACGAAGTTCAACGGCGCGACGGCCAGCGCGCACCAGACCACCGCGGGCTCTGAACGGAACACAACATACATCAGCAGGATCGTCGTCCCGAGATTGATCGCCGATGTCGCGGGGCCCACCCAGAGGTTGAAGATCACGTTCGAGATGGAGGGCGTGTCGTACATTGCCCTGTAGACGACATCGCCGATGGCCCGGTCGTGAAAATCGGTGACTTTGTGCGCCGCGTAGCGTTTGAACAGTTCACTCCTGAGGTAGTGATTCAGGCGGTGCGTGATGCGAATGTGCCACAAGGCCTCGAACAGCCCGAACAGTCCGCTGACGAGGGAGTGCATGGAATTGGCCTGGTTTTCCGATCGGGTGGCGGTGTCTTCTCCCTCCGCCAGCCCGGCGATGGCCGAGTCGCGCTGCGCTCCGTCGGTGCCGTAGGCGCCAATGAGCAGGATCATGATCAGGAACAGGCCGGCCATGAACCAAGCCGTCTGATAAGGCGTCAGGGGCGCGATGAGCACCAGTAACGGCTTGAAGAAAAACGGAATGATCGCATCGCTCTCTGGCGTCGTGTCGCCCAGGACGACGTAGTCGATGACGATCTTCCCGGGCCACGGCAGGAAAAGGATCCAGAAAATACTGGTCATCTGGGTCGTCGCCTTGACCGCCAGCTCGTATTTGTACCTCAGCGAGTAGCGCATCGCGCGGGCGATGACGCTGAGCGCACTCGCGGTGCTGATCTGTTGCTCGTCCTGCACAGCGCTCATCCACCGGCCGCCTGGAGGCCGTTGATCTCCGCTTCCACGAATGCGCAGTACGCGCCTCGCTTGGCCATGAGATCGGCGTGGCTCCCGAAGTCTGCGACGCGGCCGTCCTTCAGAAACACGATGCGGTGGGCCTGTCTGACCGTCGACAGTCGATGCGTCACCAGAAACACGGTTCGCCGCTGCGCCCACGCCTTGATGTTGGTCATGATGCGTCGTTCGGTCTCGGCATCCAGCGACGCCGTGGGTTCGTCGAGAATGAGAATCGGCGTGTCCTTGAGTATTGCTCGCGCGATGACCAGACGCTGGCGTTGTCCCGAGGAGAGCTTCGCGGCCCGTTCACCCAGAAACGTTTCGTACTTGTGCGGCAGCCGCTCGATGAATTCATCGGCGCAGGAGATTCGCGCCGCCTCGCGCACCTCTTCGTCGGTCGCGTCGGGACGTGCGTAGCGGATGTTCTCCATCACCGACATGGAGAACAGGATGTTCTCTTGGGTTGCGAGGGTGATGTTTCTGCGTATCGATTGGATCGTAAAGTCGCGAATGTCGCGCCCGTCCAATTCGATGCGACCGCCCTGAAACTCGAACATGCGCAGGAGAAGCAGCATGAGTGTGGTCTTGCCCTCGCCGGTCGGCCCGAGGACGGCCGTGATTTCGCCGACAGGCGCTTCGAACGAAACGTCGCGAAAGACCTCCCGCTCGGGATAGGAGAACTGCAGGTTCTGGACGCGGATGGAGTCGGTGATGGGCACCAGGTCCACCGCATCGGGGCGGTTCTGCACTTCCGGGGTGAGATCCAGAATCTGATAGACGCGATTCAGGCCAATTGCCATGTCCTGTGCGCGTCCCCACAGGATGATCAAACCCTCGGTGCTGGAGTTGGCGAGCTTTGCTCGCGCGCGCGCCTGATCCTGACCGCCGAGGTTCCAGATGGCGAAACCAAAGCCCAGGAGCACGTCGCGCAGGAAGGTGTCCGCACCTTCGTAGGCGAACAACGCTGCACGCAGCTCGATGAACACGAGGGGCAACGCTGCGCACACGAAGGCGTAGAACCCGAAGAGCAGCAGACTCACGCGCGCGTCATGGGACGCCTCGAACGCTTTGGACGAATGGTGCTCGAACATGGCCTGACGTTCGCCTTCCAACCCGTTGACCTTGATCGTGCGAATGCCTTCGATCGATTCCTGAATGGTCGAGGTCAGCGCGGAGTTCTTCTCCCGGGCTTCCTTGAAGCCGCGGCGCAGCGGCGCCGACATGCGGCCGCAGAGATAGAGCATGGGCCCCCACGTCATCAGCAGCACAAAGGCCAGGAGCGGGCTGAAAGCAGCGACCACGGCTACGCCCAGGAAAAACCGCACACTTGCGAGAAACGGGTCGACGACAAGCGCTTGCAGGATCTGGGTGACCATGGCGCTGTCTTGGAACACTCGGTAGATGGCGTCACCCGTGCGGGACTCCGCGTGAAACTTCAATGACAGAGACTGCAGCTGACTCAAGAGATGCAGTCGCAGGTTCTGGTTGATGCCCTGCAGAATCCACACGCGATAGTAGCGGTTGACGTGATCGATGGTCGCGCCCAGGGCGGTTGAGATTATCGCCAGCGTGATGACCCCGCCGATGATTCCATAGCGCTGATCCTTGGTCAGTTGCTCGACGTCCACCCACTCGGCGGGATCGAGAAACAGCATGGCGGCCCCGATCGAGGAGACCGGCAGATCCAGAATGACGTTGTTGAAGATCAGGCCGAAATTGATGAAGGCGAAGAACGTACTCCAGATGAATTCGAAAACGGCTACACAGATGTACGCCAATGCATGCCAGCGCACGGGATACAGGTACGGCCACGCCCGAATGAAAAGTGCAACGACATCCCGGAAGTGGATCTTGTCGGGTTCTAT
>JAPULC010000090.1 GCA_027295305.1 Gammaproteobacteria bacterium | reverse complement strand
AGTCGTCGCGCATGCGGATCACTTCCTTGCCCCACACCACCGGTGCATCTTCGAGCGGCGTGCTCTCCACCACGTAAATCACGTGGCCATCGTCCTCGCTCGTCTCGACAATCCGGTGTGTGTATTGGGTCAGCAGCTTGTCGGAGCGGGAAAGATCGCTGTAGGAGAAGTCCGAACCTGCCCAGCTCTGGGACATCAGGCTGTACGGCAGGCGGATGGTGCGGTTGAGCTTCGGTGTGAAGGTCCACATCTTCTCCGCTAGTTTCAGTGTCGCATTGCCTGCGTCACGCGCCGGCGCGACGAAACGGATGAGTGCGTCCGTGCGCCCGCGGCTCCACGCCACGAGGGTAGAAGTCCGCTCCCAATCGGGGCGGTGAACGATCATGGATAGCTCGGTGTACGAGGTTTGTCCGCGGGTCAGATCGATGGCGCCGGCAATCAACTCATCGGCGGTGATTTCTGCGTGCGAGAGGGGAACCAGAAGCGTGAGCCCAACTAGCAAAAACCGATACCGCAGGATCAACGCAACGTCCCCTCTTCCATGTCATCAGCAACGCCAGTGTATCCGAGTAGATCGTGCCAGGCACACCGTGCCCTGCACGATAATGGGTAATGGGTCAGTCTCTCGCGATGAAACGCGGATTACCGGTGATCTCCAGGCATTCGATGCCCTTGTTGCGCGAGTTGTTGACGTAGGTGGACGTCGGCACGACCTCGAGATCGTAGGGAATCGACGGCGCCAGCATGGCCTTCAAGGTGTCCTTGTCGGTGGCCGTGGCGAGCCAGCGCTCGGCGTTCTCGACCGAGAGCATGACGGGCATTCGATTGTGCAGAAACTCGAGCTTCTCATGCACCTTCGTGGTGACGATGGTGAAGCTCTCGATGGTCTCGTCTTCACCACGCCAGCTATCCCATAGACCCGCCAGGGCAATCCCCGGCTCGTCCGATGGGTGAACGTAGTACGGAATCTTCTTGCCGTCCTCGGTCTGCCATTCGTAGAAGCCCGATATCGGCACGATACAACGTCGCCGCTCGAAGGGACCCTTGAACGCCCTGCTCCTCTCAAGGGATTCGGCGCGCGCATTGAACATCGCATAGCGGGTCTTCGGCTCCTTCGACCAATAGGGGATCAGCCACCAGCGCAGGAGCGCCACCTCGCGCCCGTGGCGGCGTTCACGCACCACCGGGGCCTCGTCGGTAGGGGCAACGTTGTAGAGATCGGGAATCTCGACGTCCTCCCCCGCGAGCAGCATGAACAGCCGCGCGGTTGGATCGCTTGCTACGTTGAATCGACCACACACTACCGGCGCACCTCGAGAGTCTCGAAAACCTTGAGAACATTCAGTGCCGGGAAATTTCGTTGACTTCGTCCATCTCCTCCGCCGTCAACTTCCACGCGGACGCCTTGACGTTAGCCTCCACCTGCTCGGGCTTGGTCGCGCCCGCGATCACACTCGAGATCACCGGCTTCGAGGCGAGCCAGCCAATAGCGAGCTCCAGCAGAGTGTGTCCCCGGGTCTCGGCGAAGTCTGTGAGCTTCTCTACGACGTCGAAATTCTGATCCGAGAGGGCTCGGCCCGCACGCGAGCCCATCGCCGCGAGACGAGTCCCTTCCGGGGCGTCTTCGCCACGTCGGTATTTGCCCGTGAGCAGCCCGCTCGCGAGCGGAAAGTAGGGCAGCATGCCGAGCCCGAAGCGCTCGCACGCAGGTATCACCTCACGCTCCAGGCGCCGATCCATCAAGCTGTACAGATTCTGCGCAGTCTCGAAGCGATTGAGTCCCAGGCTCTTCGCCGTCCAATCGGCATCGGCGATTTGCCAGCCCGTGAAATTCGAGCAACCGATGTAGCGCACCTTGCCCTGCGTCACCAGATCGCACATGGCTCTCAACGTCTCCTCGATGGGCGTATCCACGTCGGGGAAGTGGATCTGGTAGAGATCGATGTAATCGGTGTCGAGACGTTTCAGGCTCGCTGCCACCGCATTCATGATGTAGCGCCGCGAGCCCCCCCGGGCCAGCACCGCATCGGGCGAACCCATTCCGAACTTGGTGGCGACCACCACATCGTGGCGCCGGCTCCCCAGCGCGTTGCCGAGGAAGAGCTCCGATTTGGTGCCGCCGTAAACATCCGCGGTATCGAACAGGTTGATGCCCTCGTCGATGGCTTTGTCCACCACCGCCTGGGTCTGCTCCTGATCCATGCGCATGCCGAAATTGTTGCAGCCGACTCCGACCTCGGAGACCTTCAGTCCGGTGTTGCCGAGTTTTCGATATTCCACAATTCCCCCCACTTCAAGACGATTTGGCCGTACCTTACCAGCGTCGTCGCCCCTGGGGGCCGCATCCCGCGCTCCTCATCGCGACGAAGCCGTAAACCTCCGTGAATCGGGTCCGCCGAGTCAAATGTGATGGCGCTCTAAGATCCTGAATCCGCTCTGATTCCCAGTCCTGCGGCCCCTGTTTTTCCTTCTAGACTTCTATTGTTGAATTTCTGGTGCAGGTGGCCGGAGGCAGAATGCCACCGCGATCACACTGGGCGAGCGCCCTGCGTCACGTCTTACCCGCCTCCCCTGTAGCAGAATCATGACGTCATGAACCACCGGCCGGCGGGCCGGGAAAGGGGAGATCCCGAATGGCTTTCGACGAACTACTCATGATCACGCCGAACGTGGTTGTCTCGGTGCTCATCTGGCTGACGCTCATCACGGTGTTCCTCTATATCGGCCGCACTCCGGCGCGCAGGCTGATCCTGGGGACGAGCCGCGTATTCCACAACGCATTACGTTTGGCCGCCAGGGCCATCACTCGCGCAGAGCTACGTCTGGTCTCGCGCAACCGCGAAGTGCTGTTGGCGGCCGGACGGGAGACCAAGGAACGCATCATCGAACGCGAGTTCGAGCGCATCAACACGACGGTGCATCGCGATTTAGCACGCTATCCGGAAGCGCAGCGCACGCTGAACGACGCCATCCAGCGCATCGAAGAGGACCATCAGCAGGCCACCGATTCACCCCCCGAGGTGCCGGGATGGGGTAAGGCGGTGGAAGCCATCGCCAAGCTTCCGAAAGGGGACGGCACCGTCGGTGAAGTCCTCGACGCCATCCACAAAGCCATGGTCAAGGCGCAGACGAGTGCGCTGGAGGCCTACCGCAAGGCGAGTAGGACGCGCCACGGACTGCTCAGCAAGATGATGCCAGAGTGGCGACGCATCCAGCAGACCCTGCGCGACATGGAGAAGGCGGTCGGCAGCCTGCTGACACGCTCTCAGGCCATCGATCGCCACATGGACGAGTACGAGGAGATCGTGAAGGGCACCGACCGCGCCGTTCAGATGCTGCATTCGTCCTCGCTCATTCACTTCGCGATCTCGGGGGTGGTGCTGGCCGTGGCGGCCGGCGGTGCGCTGATCAACTTCACTCTGATCGCCCGCCCCATGGCCGAGATGGTGGGTGGCACGGCGTTCGTCTTCGGGTTCCGCACGGCGGACGTCGCCGCGATGGTGATCATCGCCGTCGAGGTTTCCATGGGACTCTTTCTCATGGAGTCCCTCAGAATCACGCGGCTGTTTCCCGTGATCGGTGCATTGTCCGATCGCATCCGCGTGCGCATGGTGTGGATCACGTTTGGTATTCTCGCCACGCTCGCCACCGTCGAGGCCGGCCTCGCCTACATGCGTGAAATTCTCATGCAGGACGAGCTCGCCACCTCCGCGCTCCTGCGAGGGGGCGAAGCCGTCACCATCGAGAACGAGGCGCTGTGGATCACCACCGCGGCGCAGATGGGTCTGGGCTTCATCCTGCCGTTCGCGCTCGTGTTCGTGGCGATTCCGTTGGAGACCTTCATCCATAGCCTGCGCCACGTGATGGGCACGGTGCTCGTGCTCGTGATGCGGACATTGGGAGTCTCGCTCAGAGTGATCGGCAACTTCTTCCGCTATGCCGGCAATCTGTTACTCAATCTATATGACGTGCTCATCTTCCTGCCGCTGTGGGTCCAGAACATGTGGCGCCGGCGCCGAGGCAAAGTTGATCACGACGACATGGATCTCGACTCGGAAGCCCCGGGTAAGGGATATCAGAAATACGGAGAAGCAGCATGAACCGACTACTACTACCAATCATCACAGGCCTGCTGATCGGCTGCGGAGACGGTAGCGAGCCGCAGAGGCACGACAGCGGCGTCTACATGCTGCTGGACACTTCAGGCACCTACACTCAGGAGCTGCAGAAGGCACAGCAGATCATCAACTTCACCCTGTCCAGGCTCGAGCCCGGGGATTCGTTCGCGGTCGCCCGCATCGACACCGGCAGCTTCAGCGAGAAGGACATCATCGCGAAGATGACCTTCGATGACCGGCCGAGCACCGCCAATGGTCAGAAGCGTCAGTTCCGCGATGAAATCAATCATTTCGTCAACAAAGTCAAACCGGCGGCCTACACCGACATCACGGGGGGCCTGCTGCAGGCGATCGAGTATCTGAGCGAAAAGGATCCCGGCCGGAAAATCATTCTGATCTTCTCCGATCTGAAGGAAGACCTGCAGGCAGGGTACGTGCGCAACATTCCGCTGCAGTTCGAAGGCGTGAGCGTGGTGGCGCTCAACGTCACGAAGCTGCGCTCCGACAACGTCGATCCGCGGGAGTATCTGAATCGCCTGGCGGCGTGGAAGGCGCGCGTGGAGTCCGGCGGCGGCACCTGGCGCGTGATCAACGACCTGGATCACCTGGAGAAGGTGATCGACGGCTGAGCGCTGCCACTGCGCGGAAGCGATACGAAAACGCCGGGCTCGAGACCGGCGTTTTCGTCGACTCAGACGGGGATTCCCTCTAACAGCCCCATCTAAAGGCGAACCTCACCAGCATTCATCATCATGGGCGATCCTTTCATCGGCATCGGCGTTTTGCTCGCGATCA
>JAPULC010000009.1 GCA_027295305.1 Gammaproteobacteria bacterium | reverse complement strand
CCGACGCCTCGCGGGAAGCGGGTGCTGGAGTTTCCTCTCACAACCGCCCCGCAGACGTCCTGTATGCCGGGCTGGCCTATCGGCGTCGCTCTTTACATCCCTGTATCGCGACGCCTCAACGCCCGCGAGAGGAACTCCAGCACCCACTTCTCGGCACCAGCTCGCGGATCCAATTAAAAAAGAGCTACTTTGATGAGACATCGTGTTTCTTTGCGACAGCCGGGTCAGCCGCAGACGCAGGAGACTCTAACCGAGGGCGACGCGCACCACGTCGGCGAGCTCATCGGCCACGGCGGAGACCTCCGCCGCATCTTCTCCTTCCACCATCACCCGCACCACCGGCTCCGTGCCCGACGCTCGCAACAGCACGCGACCTCGGTCGCCGAGGTTGGCCTCTGCGTCCGCAACGGCCTCGCGCACTCGTGGCGTCTCGCTCACCGTTTTCGGGGATGCAACGGGCACGTTGACCATCGTCTGCGGCAACTTCTGCATTCCCCGGGTCAACTCCTGAAGGGATTCTCCGCTGTGCGCCATCGCCGCGAGGGTCTGCAGCGCGGAAACGATCCCATCGCCAGTGGTGCTTACATCGCGACAGATGATGTGGCCAGACGACTCCCCGCCAAGAATCCAATCGCGACGTATCAGCTCCTCCAGCACATAGCGATCACCCACGCGGCTGCGAACGAAAGGAATCTTCATTGCCGAGAGCGCACGCTCGAGCCCGAGATTGCTCATCTCGGTTCCGACGATGCCGCCACCCACACGATCAACGGATTTGCGATGAGCGGCGATCACGTACAAGAGCTGATCGCCGTCCACCACCTGACCACGATGATCAATCATGATCACGCGATCCCCGTCGCCATCGAACGCGATGCCCACATCGCCACCCACACGCAGCACCTCGTTGGCGAGGGGTTGCGGATGCATCGCGCCGCAGCCGGCGTTGATATTGAAGCCATCGGGATCGGCGCCGGTGGTGAATACCTCGGCTCCCAGCTCTCCGAACACGCTGGGTGCGATGTGATAGGTCGCTCCGTTCGCGCAGTCCAGAACGATCTTGAGTCCATGCAACCGAAACCCGTTGCCGGTGCTCGCCTTGCAATATTCGATGTATCGCCCCGGCGCATCATCGATGCGGTAGGCCTTGCCGAGACGTTCGGATTCCACGGTCTCCAGCTCTGTCGCGAGCTCCGCCTCGATGGCGAGCTCCATCGAATCGGGCAGCTTATTGCCATCCGAGTCGAAGAACTTGATGCCGTTGTCGTAATACGGATTGTGGGATCCACTGATCACAATTCCTGCATCGGCGCGAAACGTGCGGGTGAGATAGGCAATCGCAGGCGTGGGCATCGGACCGAGGAGATGCACGTCCACACCCGCAGCAGACAGTCCAGCCTCCAAAACCGACTCCAGCATGTAGCCGGAGATTCGAGTGTCCTTGCCGATCAGAACCTTGCGCTGCCCCTCGCTCGCAAACACACGGCCCGCTGCCCATCCCAGGCGCAGCAGGAAATCCGGGGTGATGGGTGCCTCTCCTACCCGACCCCTGATACCGTCAGTGCCAAAAAACTTTCTCATGCGTGCACATCCCGTGCCCCGATGGCACGCCACACCTTGAGCGCGTCACAGGTCTCGGCCACGTCGTGCACGCGCAGGATGGAAGCACCTCGCATCACCGCATAAAGTGCAGCGGCAATGCTCGCATGAACGCGCCCTTTGGCGTCTTTTCCCGTGAGCGTGCCGATCATACTCTTGCGCGAAACCCCTACCATCACCGGCACCCCCAGTGCCGTCAGTGCCGGCAGACCCGCCAATAGCGCGAGATTGTGCTCCAACGTCTTGCCGAATCCGATACCCGGATCGACGAGACAACGTTCGCGGGAGATTCCCGCCTCTTCCAACGCGCTCAGGCGTTCCGCGAGAAAGCCCGCAACCTCAGCCACCACATCATCATAGCGGGGGCGTCTCTGCATGGTGGCAGGTTCTCCCTGCATGTGCATGAGGCAGATGCCCGCGGAATTTTCCTTCAACACCTTGAGCGCCCCGGCCGCTCGGCACGCGTTCACGTCGTTGATCAGGTGAGCCCCCGATGCACAAGCCTCTCGCATCACACCGGGCTTGGTCGTATCGACGGAAATCAGCACATCGAGCTCGCCCAACCACTCCACCACCGGGAGCACCCGATCCATCTCCTCGGCTTCGGACACCTTCCTCGCGCCCGGCCGCGTGGATTCGCCACCGATGTCCAACAATGCAGCGCCGTCCCGCGCCATCGCCGCCGCCCGCTCGAGGATCACATCGCGGCACGGTTGGCCCCGCGCATCCAGTAGCTCACCGCCGTCGGAAAACGAATCCGGGGTAACGTTCAGCACCCCCATGACCTGGGGTTGCTCGAGATCGAGGCTTGCGTTGCCACAGAGGACTTCGCTCATGCTGGGCGAGGCCTCAGATCGAAGGCGTCAGTGTTCTTCCGCTGGCCCGCCGATGGGCCCGGAAGATTCCGGCGCGCGTTTGTCGCTCCCGCTGCTTGCATCGACCGGCGCACGCGGCTTGCCACCCGCCATGATGTCATCGATCTGATCCGCAGTGAGCGTTTCGAATTCCATCAGCGCATCGGCCATGACGTGCAGCTTGTCCTCGTTCTCCTCGAGCAACTGCTTCGCTTTGGCATAGCACTCATCGACGATCCTGCGCACCTCCTCATCGATCATGCGTGCGGTCTCCGGCGAGAACGTCTTCGACTGCGTGGCAGCCGACATCCCGAGAAATACCTGGCCGTCTTCCTCATCGTACTTCAACGGTCCAAGGCGATCGGAAAGTCCCCACTTGGTGACCATGTTGCGCGCGAGCGTCGTCGCTTGCTCGATGTCGTTGGAGGCGCCGGTGGTGACCCCATCGGGACCCAAGGTCATCTCCTCCGCGATACGTCCCCCATAGGATGAGCAAATCTTGCCCAGAATATACTGTCGCGAGAGGCTGTAACGGTCTTCTTCAGGTAGAAACATGGTCATGCCAAGCGCCAGTCCGCGCGGCACGATCGTCACTTTGTAGGCGGGGTCGTGTCCGGGCATAAGCCGTCCGACGATGGCATGGCCTGCCTCGTGATAGGCGGTGTTGCGCTTTTCCTGATCCGACATGACCATGGATTTGCGCTCCGCGCCCATCATGATCTTGTCCTTCGCCTGCTCGAACTCCGCCCTCGAGACAATGCGAAGATCTCTGCGCGCGGCAAACAGCGCCGCCTCGTTCACGATGTTCTCGAGATCGGCGCCCGAGAAACCCGGCGTACCCCGAGCGATCACCGACGGTTTGACGTCGTCGGCAAGTGGAATCTTGCGCATGTGCACCTTGAGAATCTGCTCGCGTCCACGAATGTCGGGCAACGCCACCACCACCTGCCGATCGAAACGCCCGGGCCGCAGCAGCGCCGGGTCCAACACATCCGGCCGGTTGGTCGCAGCGATCACGATGATGCCATCGT
>JAPULC010000089.1 GCA_027295305.1 Gammaproteobacteria bacterium | reverse complement strand
GTTCATGTTTGAGAGTCTGAGCGAACGTCTGACTCGCACGTTGCGAGGTGTCGCGGGTAAAGCGCGACTCACCGACGACAACCTCCAGGACACCCTGCGTGAGGTCCGCATGGCGCTCCTGGAGGCGGACGTTGCACTCTCAGTGGTGCGTGATTTCGTCGAACGTGTGCGCGTGCGCGCGCTCGGCCAGGAGGTCAGCACGAGCCTGTCACCCGGCCAGGCATTCGTGAAGATCGTCAACGACGAGCTCACACAGATGATGGGTGCGGTGAATGACGGCCTCGCGCTCGCGACTCGCCCGCCCGCGGTGGTGCTGCTTGCGGGGCTGCAAGGTGCCGGTAAGACCACCACCGCGGCAAAGCTTGCTCTTTATCTCAAGAGCCGCGAGAAAAAACGCGTGATGCTCGCGAGCACGGACGTTTATCGGGCGGCCGCGATCCTGCAGTTGAAGACCCTCGCAGCCGAGGTGGATGCGGAGTTCTTCGATTGCACGCCCGAGCAGAAACCGCTGGACATCGCAAAGGCTGCGCTCACCGCGGCCCGCAACAAATTCGTCGATGTGCTGATCGTCGACAGTGCGGGGCGGTTGCACATCGACGACGAGATGATGGACGAGATCCGTCGATTGCATGGGGTGCTCGATCCCGTGGAGACGTTGTTCGTCGTCGATGCCATGACCGGCCAGGACGCAGCGAACACCGCGAAGGCGTTCGATGATGCACTCCCGTTGACCGGCGTAATTCTTGCCAAGGCTGATGGCGATGCGCGAGGGGGCGCGGCGCTATCGGTGCGGGCGATCACCGGCAAGCCCATCAAGTTTCTCGGTGTGGGAGAGCAGGTGGATGCGCTCGAGGCGTTCCATCCAGATCGCATAGCATCGCGCATCCTCGGGATGGGAGACGTCATGACTCTCATCGAAGAGGCCGAGCAGAAACTCGACAAGAAAAAAGCCGAGCGACTTCAGCGCAAGATTCAGAGAGGTCGCAAGTTCGATCTCTACGATTTTCGCGATCAGCTCCAGCAGATGGGTAATCTCGGTGGCGTGGGGGCAATGTTGGACAAGCTCCCGGGCATGGGGCAGGTGGCTCAGAGCGCAGGCAACGTGGACGAGAGGATGTTTGGGCGGATGGAGGCCATCATCAACTCGATGACACCGCAGGAGCGACGGCATCCGGACATCATCAGCGGCTCACGCAAGCGGCGTATCGCCGGCGGCTCGGGGTCCCAGGTGCAGGACGTCAATCGCTTGCTCAAGCAGCACAAGCAGATGCAGAAGATGATGAAGAAGATCTCGCGCAAGGGTGGCATGGAGAAGATGATGCGCGGGCTCCAGGGAATGCGCCCACCCACCGGGTTTCAGAGGTAGCGTCGGCAGCCACACCGTAGGTTTTCGCCCCATAGCCGGCACCCTGGAATATCTATGATGTCATCCAGGATCACTATCCCTGGTTGTATCGAGGGTGGCGGGCCACTAAAATACCGCGCTTTTTCACGAACTTAGTAAGGTACCGGCCAGACACATGGTGACGATTCGACTGGCGAGACGGGGGGCGAAAAATAGCCCCTTCTATCACGTGACAGTGGCGGAGCGGACCGCGAAACGCGACGGGCGCTTCATCGAGCGGGTGGGGTTCTTCAATCCCGTTGCGCGCGGCAATGCGGAGCGGTTGCGCATCGATCTCGAGCGCGTGGACTATTGGCTGTCGGTTGGAGCCATTCCGAGCGACCGCGTGGCGAGCCTGGTCAAGGAGGCACGAAAGCTCGGAAGCGCTCCCCCTGCGAAGGTGGAAACCGAAGCGGCGCCAGCGCCCCAGGCTCGAGAATCCCAGGAGGAGCCGACGGCTGAGGCCGCGGTAGCCGAAGAAGCGGCTGCCGAGGAAGCGGTGGGCGTCGAGACCGATGGCGCATCGAACGGGGCCGAGGTGGGGGAAGACTCGGGGGATGCTGGAGAAGACTCGAAGGACGACGCAGCGGACTCCGAACCCGAGAAATCCGAATAGTGTGCGGTACGCCGATGCGTCGCGATCATCGGCGATTCCTCGCGAGTTATCCGGGCTAGAGTCGCCTGCGATGACCCGTTGCGAGCCCATCGTGGTCGGACGGATCGCGGCGCCATACGGCATCAAGGGTTGGATCCGCATCGCTTCTTTTACCGCACCGCCCGAGAACCTGCTTGACTATGCACCGTGGCTCACCCGTTCGGCAGATGGCTGGCAGGAGCTGAACGTCGATCAGAGCCGGGCGCATGGAAGGGGTTTGGTCGCCCATGTTGCCGGCTGCGATGATCGAAATGAGGCCGAGGCACTTGCGGGCCGAGAGATTGCTGTCCCTTCGAGTGTGCTTCCCGCGACCGAGGCGGACGAATATTACTGGAAGGATCTGTTGGGACTCGAGGTCGTGAGGGTCGAAGGCCATCGCCTCGGTCCCGTGGTGCGGCTGATCGAGACGGGTGCCAACGACGTGCTGGTGGTGCGGGGCGAGGTGCGTGAGCACCTGATACCGTTTCGCAAGGAATTCGTGGTGAGGGTGGTGTTGGAGAAGGGTCTGATCGAGGTGGACTGGGATCCGGCCTGGGAGACGGATTAATGCGCGTGCACGTGGTGACGCTCTTTCCCGAGATGTTCGCAGCGCTGACGGACCATGGGGTCATCTCGCGAGCCATCAGCGAGGGTCGGGTGGAGCTGCGCTTCTGGAACCCGCGCGACTATGCGCAGGACCGCCATCGTACGGTGGACGATCGTCCATACGGCGGCGGTCCGGGCATGTTGATGAAAGTGGCGCCTCTGCGGGCGGCCATTGCCGCCGCGAAGGCGGCTCTCCCGGCGGCGAAAGTGATCTATCTCAGTCCCCAGGGTCGCCTGCTGGATCACGAGGGAGCAATGGGGCTGAGTCGCGAGGCAGAGCTGATCCTCATTGCGGGACGCTACGAGGGTATCGACGAGCGGGTCATCGATGCGGACGTGGACGAGGAATGGTCCATCGGAGACTATGTTCTGAGCGGTGGTGAGTTGGCGGCCATGGTGCTGATCGATACGATGGCGCGTCAGCTCCCGGGCGTGCTGGGCGACGAAGCGTCCGCAGCCCAGGATTCCTTCGTGGACGGCGTGCTCGATCATCCGCACTACACGCGACCACAGCGGGTCGATGGGATGGATGTGCCCGGCATACTGGGATCCGGCAACCATGCCGAGATAGGACGCTGGCGCCGGAAGAGGGCGCTTGGGCGAACCTGGGCGCGCAGACCGGATCTGTTCGACGCAAGGCGGCCACTGGCGGAGGAGCGATTGCTCCTCAACGAGTATATTCTGGAAACACTGCAGCCGGGAGGTTGAACTCATGAGGCGCAACAAGATCATCGAGGAACTCGAGAACGAGCAGCTCAGGGACGACGTGCCTCAGTTCGGACCCGGGGACACGGTCATCGTTCAGGTCAAGGTCCGTGAAGGGAGTCGCGAACGCCTCCAGGCATTCGAAGGCGTGGTGATCGGTAAGCGCAATCGCGGCTTGAACTCGTCCTTCACGGTGCGCAAGATTTCGCACGGCGTGGGGGTTGAACGCTCGTTTCAGACCCACAGCCCGCTGATCGAATCCATCACGCGCAAGCGTCGAGGAGATGTGCGCCAGGCCAAGCTCTACTACCTCCGGCAGCGATCCGGCAGGTCCGCGAGGATCAAAGAGAAGATCTAGGCCTGTGAGGCGGCACGGCCGAACGCAGAGCAAAAAAAAGGGCGACCCTTCCTGGGTCGCCCTTTTTTTCTTGGGGGCTTGGAGGCAGAAAAAGGTCCAACTTGCCACCGGGTGGGACCACGGAGGGAGAACGTGCCTCGGTGGCAAGTTGGCCAAGCGCCTGCAGCCGGGGAGAGACGAGTCCGGCTGCAGGACTCCTACTTCGACACAACCGAGGGGACAGGTGGCTGTGATGCCGAAGTCGACTATGAGTATGCAGATTGCGTGCCAGGTATGAGGGCTAGCCAAATGGCTGTCAAATCAGTAAGTTGGGTGGCAGGCGTCGGGGCTGGACGAAGCCTTTGACGGACCTGGATTGTCACATGTGGACACAGCGCGTCGGAGAATCCCACATTGGCTGAGTCGGAGACTGTGACCCCCAATGCCACGCTCATCGACGCGTATCTGGACGAGGTGTGGCTGGAACGAGGGCTTGCGGAGAACACCCTCAGCGCGTATCGCCAGGACCTTGGACAGCTAGGGGGCTGGTTGAAGCCGCGCAGCCTCTCGGGGGCGAGAAGAGAGGATCTTCTTGCCTTCCTTGCCGCGCGTCACGAGCGTGGCATGAGTCCTCGCTCCACCGCCCGCATGCTCTCGTGCATCCGCGGATTCTATCGATTCCTGGTGGGCCGCCATCTGATCACAGAAGATCCCACCATGCGTCTCGACAGTCCGCGGCTGGGCCGACGACTTCCCTCGGCGTTGAGCGAGTCACAGGTGGAGGCGTTGCTCGCGGCTCCGGTGGTGGACACCGTGATCGGCCTCAGGGACAGAACCATGCTCGAGACGCTCTATGCCACCGGCATGCGGGTCTCCGAGCTCGTCGGGCTGAAGCTGTCTCGGGTGAATCAGCAGCAGGGCTCGGCCCGGGTGACCGGCAAGGGGGGCAAGGAGCGACTGGTGCCATTGGGAGAAGAGGCTCTGGGTTGGATTCGAAGCTATCTGGTCGATGGACGTCCGCCGCTGGCCCGTGCAGCTCATGGAAGCGACGCGCTGTTTCTGAGCAATCGGGGGGACGCCATGACGCTGCAGGCGTGCTGGTATCGAGTCAAGCATTACACCCGGCTGGCGGAGATCTCGGTCGACGTCTCGCCACACACCTTGCGCCACGCGTTCGCTACCCATCTGTTGAATCACGGAGCGGACCTGAGGGTGGTCCAGTTGCTTCTGGGACATGCCGATCTGTCGACGACCCAGATCTACACCCACGTCGCCCGCACGCGTCTCAAGGAACTCCATCGTGCGCATCATCCTCGAGCATGAGATATTCGTATTCCGTGAGGAACCTGCACGGATTGTGACGGTCAAGGCACTATAATCGTCAATCGTTCGATTGAGCTTGGAGAGGTCTGTGAAGCGACTACCCCGCCTGAAATTGTTAGGCACCCTCGCGCTTCTCTTCGCGCCGCTGGCGTGGGGGGCAGATTTCAGCGAGCCGGGGATGTCGGCACAGCCGGGGATGTCGCCAAAGCCGGACGTGATGGTCATCGACGCCATCAGGGCGCGGCTGAGTCTCGTCGATCGCGATCTGGAAATCGCTCGCATCTTACCCACCCCGCTGGTGGGGCTGTATCTGGTGGAGCTCAAGCGACAGGGTTTTCTCTACGCCACCGGCGACGGTGAGTATCTGATCGAAGGCGATATGTATCGCGTGCTCGAGACAGGCGGGGTCATGAATCTCACCGATGCCCGGCGCAATGTGCTGCGCCGGGAGATGCTGTCCGCCGTGAGCAAGAACGAGATGATCGTCTTCGCGCCCGAGGGCGAGGTGCGTGCAGTGCTGAGTGTCTTCACCGACGTGGATTGCGGGTATTGCCGCAAGCTGCATGGGGAAATGGCGAGCCTGAACGAGTTCGGTATCGAGGTGCGGTATCTCGCGTATCCTCGCTCGGGTATTGGCACCGCCTCTTACGATAAGATGGTCACCGCCTGGTGCTCGGAGGACCCGCAGGACGCGATCACGCGTCTCAAGATGGGGCAGGAGCTTGCGGCGCTGTCCTGCGAAAGCCCGGTCGCAGAGCAATACGAGCTGGGACAATCGGTCGGGGTGCGCGGAACGCCTGCTCTAGTGCTCGAAAGTGGCGAAATGCTTCCCGGCTATCTTCCCGCCGACGAGCTCGCCAAGCGCCTTGGGATCGGCGACGGCTGAGGAGGGTGTTGAAAACACCCTCCGAACCACGCCAGGGATGGCGTGGCAAGATTTCGAACGCTTTAGGCGCCGGCGTGCCTTCGTTTCGACAAAGGGGACTCGGGGACAAATAGTGCAACCGGTTCGAATCGGCCTTTGCGGACTCGGCACGGTAGGCCAGGGCGTGCTCAGAGTGCTGAAGCGCAATGGCTCGGAAATAGCGCGCCGCGCGGGTCGTCGAATCGAAACCCGCATCGCGTCGTCACGCACGCCGAAACCCGAGCTCGACCTGGCCGGAATCGAACACACCACCGACGTGTTTCAGATCGCCGATGATCCAAACGTGGACGTTCTGGTGGAGCTCATCGGAGGCGAGGAGCCCGCACGCGAGCTGGTGTTGCGCGCAATCGAACGCGGCAAGCACGTGGTCACCGCCAACAAGGCGTTGATTGCCGTGCACGGCAACGAAATCTTCGAGGCGGCGCAACAACGCGGTGTCATCGTTGCATTCGAAGCAGCCGTGGCTGGCGGGATCCCGATCATCAAGGCGATTCGCGAGGGGTTGAGCGCCAATCGCATCAACTGGGTCATAGGCATCATCAACGGCACCTCCAACTACATTCTGACGGAGATGGGGGAAAACGATGGAGGCTACGGCATCGCTCTGTCCGCGGCCCAACGACTCGGCTATGCCGAAGCGGACCCTTCCTTCGATGTCGGCGGGGTGGACGCGGCCCACAAGATCACGATTCTCGCGTCGATCGCATTTGGAATTCCGCTGAATTTCCCGGGTGCGCACATCGAGGGAATCACATCGATCACTCCAGTCGACATCGCCTATGCCGGGGAGCTCGGCTTTCGGGTGAAGCCCCTCGCCATTACCCGGGCAACCGATGGCGCCATCGAGCTTCGCGTGCATCCCGCCCTCGTGCCGAAGGATCGATTGCTCGCCAGTGTCGATGGAGTGATGAACGCCGTGCTGGTGAATTCCGATGCCGTCGGCTCCACCCTGTACTACGGCCCTGGCGCGGGCGGTGAGCCGACGGCCTCGTCGGTGGTGGGCGATATGGTGGACGTCGTGCGTGCCATGACGGTGGACCCCACGAATCGCGTTCCACATCTCGCATTCCAACCCGATCGCCTCTCCGATATCCCTGTGCTTGGGATCGAGGACGTTGCGACGCCGTGCTATCTCCGAATGCTCGCGGCGGACGAGCCGGGGGTTCTCGCACGCGTCGCGCAATTTCTCTCAGACAGGAAGATCAGCATCGAATCGGTGATCCAGAAGTACCGGGAGGTGCACGACGAGAACGGCAAACGCTGGGTGCCCATCGTGATCCTCACTCACGCCGCACGCGAACGGGATCTCAATGCGGCGCTCGCCGCAATCGAAGCGATGGATTCGATCCGAGGTAGCATCAACCGCGTCCGCGTGGAGTCTCTCGATGCCGCGCCCTGAGCGGCGCCCGCTAGTTCAAAGACCTCGAGGATCGGCGGAAGCCAAGTTGCGAACGAGCGTGGGCTCGATGCTCGCGCGCATCTATGCGTCACGCGGAATCGAGAGCAAGGATGATCTTGATCTCAGCATGGAGAGCCTGCTCGACCCATCTGGCCTGACCGGTATGGACGTAGCGGTGAATCTCCTGCACGGGGCGCTCGAGCGGGACGCACGCATTCTGTTCGTTGGCGACTTCGACGCCGATGGCGCTACGAGCGTCGCGCTCGGGATGACGGCCCTTCGCGCAATGGGTTGCTCCCAGGTCGACTACGTGGTGCCGAACCGCTTCGAGTTCGGCTACGGCCTCACCCCCGAGATCGTGGCGTTTGCGCAGAGCCGGGACCCGGAGGTGCTCGTGACGGTGGATAACGGCGTGTCGAGCGTCGAGGGCGTGGCGTGTGCGAAGGCCCTGGGTTGGCAGGTACTGATCACTGATCATCATCTCCCGGGTGCCGAGTTGCCGGCGGCGGATGCGATCGTCAATCCAAACCTTGCGGATTGCGGCTTTGCGAGCAAATCACTGGCCGGTGTCGGGGTGATTTTCTATGTGATGGTGGCGCTACGCACCCGATTGCGTGAGCTTGGCTGGTTTGCCGAAAAGGGTCTGACTGAGCCCAATCTGGCGGAACTGCTCGATCTGGTGGCGCTTGGGACGGTGGCGGACGTCGTACCGTTGGATCGCAACAATCGGATCCTCGTAAGGGCGGGTTTGCGGCGAATTCGCAACGGACTCGTGCGCCCGGGGATCGCGGCGCTGTGTGGCGTGGCGCGACGTAAACCTGAACGCCTGACGTCGGCGGACCTCGGCTACGCCCTCGGGCCGCGATTGAACGCCGCCGGGCGTCTCGAGGACATGTCGCTTGGGATCGACTGCCTGTTGGCGTCGGACATAGACGACGCGTTCGAGCGCGCAGAGCGGCTCAACGAGCTCAACCGTGCGCGGCGCGAGATCGAATCGGACATGACCGAGGAGGCGCTCGCCATTGTCGAGCGCATCGAGCCGGACGAAGGTATGCCCGTTGGCTTGTGTCTTTTCGACGAAGGGTTCCATCAGGGAATCGTCGGCATTCTCGCGTCACGATTGCGGGAGCGATTTCATCGGCCGGTGATCGTTTGCGCCCCTGCCAGCGGCGACGCCCCCGCCAGCGGCGACGGTGCAGACGAAGTGGGCAGAGCGGAGCTGCGCGGCTCCGGTCGCTCGATACCCGGGTTTCACCTGCGCGATGCCCTCGAGGCGATCGCAGTGAGAAACCCCGGTCTGTTGCAGCGCTTCGGTGGGCATGCGATGGCCGCGGGCCTGACCATCTCCAGATGGCAGTTTCATCGCTTTGCCGAGGCATTCGACTCGGAGGTGAGGCGACACCTGTCAGAGTCATCGCTGACGGGCATCCTGGAGACGGACGGCGAGCTGGAACACGATGAGCTCACATTGGATAACGCCAGGCGCATCGAGCTTGGAGGGCCTTGGGGTCAGGCATTTCCAGAGCCGTTGTTTCAAGGAGAGTTCGACGTGGTGGTGACGCGTCCGGTGGGAGAACGGCACACGCGCCTGGTGCTATCCCTCGGCGACAGGATGGTGGACGCCATCGCCTTCGACACGCGCGTGGACGCGGATGTCCATCGGATCCTTGCCGCCTATCGTCTCAGCATCGATGACCATGACGATGTCGAAACCCTCCAGCTCGTGATCGAGTATCTCGAAGAGATCTAGTAAAAGCCGGCAGAGCTATGCGAAATCCTGCCGCCCGCGTCGGACACCCCTGATGAAACGTCATACTCATCTCCCGTGTCGGCGCCGACGCGGAGAGCTCTGAGGGTGCGCGCCTCGCACGAAGCGGGTGCCGGAGTCTCCTCTCGCTACCGCCCGGCAGACGTCCTGTCTGCCGGGCTGGCCTATCGGCGTCACTCTTTACATCCCCTCTCTTTCTGTATGAAGAGCGCGACGCCTCAACGCCCGCGAGAGGAGACTCCAGCACCCACTTCCAGGCACCAGCATCGTAGAGCGATACGCTATCGGAGAATGCCTTGGAGCAACGTCCTTCAGTTCCAACTAGTGATGAAGGGAGTGGATGCCTGAGGTTTCTCGGGCGGGCGTAGCGGGTGCAGCGTACAGGGACGTGCAAGCTGTGCCCGGTCCGCCAGCGAGGAGGACATGGATGTCGGCCCCAGCGCTTTGCGCTGGGGCTTGGCGGTAGCACGGGGAACCTCAGGCATCCGCGCCTTGCGAGGCTCTCCATCCCAAGTCTGAATCTTCCATTTAGCCGCCGCTAGCGGCTTCGATTGAGACATCATGTGTCTTCACGACGGCGGCATTCGGCTGCGGACGCGGAAAGCTCTCAACGTGCTGGACGCGTGATAAAATTGATGGCATCACGGAAGCCTGAGTGCCATTGACCGACCATGCTTGAAGTTGCCCCATTTCGAGAAAAGCTCCAGGACCTCGATGCGCGCGCGTGCGCGCTCAGGGGGTATCTTTGACTATGAAGAGAAGAAGAATCGCTTGAAGGAAGTCGAGCTGGAGCTCGCCGATCCAAAGGTCTGGAACGACACCGAAAGGGCATCCGAGCTCGGCCGGGAGCGCTCGGGGCTCGAGCTCATCGTCAATACCCTCGATGCGCTGGCCACGGGTGTGGCGGATTCGTTGGAGCTCCTGGAGCTCGCGGTAGAGGAAAGCGATGCAGAGACGCTGGAGGAGCTCCGCGCCGAGATCGAGGTGCTGGAGCATCGCCTGGCGGAGCTGGAATTTCGCCGCATGTTCAGCGGCGAGATGGATCCAGCCAACGCATTCGTCGACATCCAGGCCGGCTCCGGCGGCACTGAAGCCCAGGATTGGGCGGAAATGCTGCTTAGAATGTATCTGCGATGGGGGGAGCGCCGTGGCTTCAAGACCGAGATCGTTGAGCTGAGTTCCGCTGACGTGGCGGGGATCAAGGGGGCCACGATTCGCTTCGAAGGCGAGTATGCGTATGGTTGGCTTCGAACCGAAACGGGGGTCCATCGGCTCGTGCGCAAATCGCCGTTCGACTCGGGTAACCGACGCCATACCTCGTTTGCATCCGTCTTCGTCTCGCCGGAGGTGGACGATTCCATCGACATCGAGATCAACCCCTCGGAGGTGAGGGTGGATACCTATCGCGCGAGCGGTGCGGGAGGCCAACACGTGAATCGAACCGACTCGGCAGTGCGCCT
>JAPULC010000088.1 GCA_027295305.1 Gammaproteobacteria bacterium | reverse complement strand
GGTTTCCTTCACCTCCGGTAACGCGCGCGGCGGTAGGCTCTCCACCTCGGGCGGCGGGATTCGCGTTCACCTCGACCCGACGGCGGATCTCTTCATCGACGCCAAGGCTTCCGGCGGCTCGGTGACCGCCAACATCCCGGTCACCGTCCAGGGAACGCTCTCCAGGTACAAGCTGAACGGTAAGATCGGCTCCGGCGGTGAGACACTGGTGCTGCGCACCTCGGGCGGTGGTATCCGCATCGAGCCCCTCCTCTGAGGGGTCCGGGCAAGTGCGCCGGTTTTGAGGCTGCCGCGTCGATAGGCGATCGAGGTACGCCGACGTAATCACACTACACGCGACTCGCCTCCCCTGCGCGGGTCCCCCGCACACGTGAAGCCACGGCCATCGGTTGCCACCGTGTGCGCACCGCCAAAGAAGAGATTGCGTTCTTCCCAGAGGTGATGCTCGGGGAACTCTTCCACCAGACGCGCAATTCGGTCCGGATCGAATCCGCCTTCAACGCTCAAAAGCCCGTCGTCCCAATGCATGCGTGGCGCGTTCACGGCCTCTTCCACCGGCATCGCAAAGTCGACGAGGTTCACGAGCATCTGCAGAATGACACTGCGGATGCGATTCGACCCCCCGCTACCCGTCGCCACCGCCCGGCCATCGCGCCATAACACGGCCGTTGGCGCCATCATCGATGTCATACGCTCATCGGGGGTCCAGCGCTGGAAGCCCCGGGGATTGATGTCTTCCTCGCCGAGCATGTTGTTCATCACGATCCCGGTGCCGGGGATCACATAACCTGAGCCCTCTCCGTTCGACACGGTGAGGCTCGCCAGGTTGCCTGCCGCGTCCACGACGCTGATGTGGGTCGTGCCACGCCGCGCCCGTGAACGTCCCCACACCTCACTGCGATAACGCTCCAGCCAGGCAGGATCGAGCAGCACATCGCCTTCCAATGGCGCATTCGGCCGGGACGCTTGTGCCTCCACGCGAGCGGCGGCGGTCGCCGACATCGTGCGCGCGAGAATCCCAAGATGCTCGGGTGAACCGAAGTCGCCCCCAAGCGAGGGTTCATGCTCCAAGAGCTTGAGGCCGAAGGCGGCAAGAATGCCACCGGAGGAAGGTGGTGGATTGGTGAGCACCCGTGCATTGCGATAGTCGAATGAAAGTGGTTCGCGCACGACCACCTGGTAGTTTTCGAGATCCGCCGCACGAAGCTGACCGGCATTGTCCAGATCCGCAACGATGGACTTGGCTATCTCCCCGCGATAGAAGAGATCCGCCCCTTCGATGGCCAATGCCTCGAGGCTGTCTGCAAGTTCGGGCTGACGTAGGAGCTCACCCGAGCCGATCAGTTCATTTTCGCGTTCGCGGCTGCCGAAGATGCTGCGCATCGCATCGGTTGATTTGAATATCGCGGTGACGATCTCGAATACGTAGGCCTGATGATCCGTCACCCGGATGCCTTCCTTCGCGGCCCTGACTGCACCGTGGACGAGCTCTGTCATCGGCCGGCTGCAGAGATCGCGTTGAACGTCGAACATTCCGCGTGCAACGCCCGGGGTCGCGACCGTGCCGCGACCGATGTGAAAGGCCTGTGTCGTCGGACCGAAGTCCGCGTGCACCTCGTAGAAATCGAGGTCTTCGGCTCTGCCTCGCACACGCGGCGTGTGAACAAAGAAATCGTAGACGCGCGGTGGCCCACCGGCGGGACGCGCGAGAAGAAAACCGCCACCGGCGGGACTCGCGAGCACAGGCTCTGCAACGCACGCCATGGCCAACGCCGCG
The DNA here is from genome assembly GCA_027295305.1 of Gammaproteobacteria bacterium. Taxonomy (GTDB): domain Bacteria; phylum Pseudomonadota; class Gammaproteobacteria; order Pseudomonadales; family Azotimanducaceae; genus JAPULC01. Next base: position 11,016 of record JAPULC010000088.1, on the reverse strand, counting down.
ATGACGGCGTCGAACGCGTTGCCGCCATCACGAAGAATCTGTTCCGCCGCCTCGACCGTCAGCGCGTGACCGGCCGCGACGGCGCCTCGGGTCTTGGCCATCGCTGGTCAAACTCTGTGGTCGCAGTCAATGGAATTCTAGCCGTTTGGAACTCTCACCGAACGCTACGCGCTCGTCCTACCACCGTAGTAACTGGCTGAGGCGCCGTTGCGCGTTGCGATGACAGCGGCTTGCTAGCCGCGATACGAAACCGCCGAGCCCGATGCTCGGCGGTTTTCGTCGAGTTGGAGAGCGGGCGCTACGCGCTCGATCGCGGCTGAAAGCCGCTCCTGCGGGCTATTCGCGTCGAATGGACGCTCACGCTTCGCCGCGGATGTAGTGCTCCAACTGCTCGATGGTGAACGCCTGCTCGTCGATGATGGTGGTGAAGAGGTCCCGCAATGAGACCACGCCAGCCACGATACCGGCATCGATCACCGGCAGATGTCGGATGTGATGCTGCTTCATCAGCACCACGCAGTCCTCGATGTGATCCTCCGAGGTCACCGTGATCACGTTGCGCGTCATGATCTCCGACACCCGCGTCTGCTTGGAATTCTTGTCCTGTAGAATCACCTTACGCGCATAGTCGCGCTCGGAGATGATTCCGACGAGTTGCCCGTCGATCATCACCAGAAGCGCCCCCACTTCGCGATCAGCCATCATCGATATGGCATCGAAGACGGTATCGACGGGCCGAATGGACCAGATGTCATCGCCCTTGCGCTTGAGGACATCGTGCACGTTCTTCATACCTTTACCCCCTTCAGGAAGGTCTGCACCGAATCTACGCTCCCTGCTGGAAAGTTGACAACGAACAAACGCTTATAAGCCCAAGGGGACTAAGAATCACTGAGAATAAAAAACGCAGATCCACGCGATATGCGGCCTGCGGGGGTAATCATTTCAATTTAGCGCCGTCTCTGGAGGCGCCGACGTCCAGTGCAGCCAGAATAAAGGCGTACTCCTCGGCATGCTCATAGAGTCCCCGGAAGCGTCCGGTGCGTCCCTGATGCCCGGCCCCCATATTGGTCTTCAGCAATACGACGTTGTCGTCGCTCTTGAGCGCTCTTACCTTGGCCACCCACTTCGCCGGCTCCCAATAGGTGACTCGCGGATCGTTCAGCCCCGCCGTCACCAGCATCGGCGGATAGTCGCGTGCTTCGAGCCTGTCATAGGGTGAGTAGGCGCGAATGAGCTCGAACGCTTCCTTGCTCTCGATGGGATTGCCCCACTCGGGCCATTCGATGGGGGTGAGCGGCAGGGAGTCGTCGAGCATGGTGTTCAGCACGTCCACGAAAGGCACCGCGAGGATGACCGCTCCCCAGAGCTCCGGCGCCTGAGTCACCGCCGCGCCCATGAGCTCGCCGCCGGCGCTGGCCCCCAAGATCGCGATTCTTCCCGGGGCCGTATAACCCTCGTCGACGAGATAGCGCGCTACGTCGACGAAATCGTTGAACGTGTTGGTGCGCTGCTCGAGCTTGCCTTCCTCGTACCAGTGGTAGCCCAGATCGTCACCACCACGGACATGGGCGATGGCGTAGGCAAATCCGCGATCGAGCAACGAGAGTCGAAGCTCCGAGAACGACGGCGGAACGGCGGCGCCGTACGCACCGTAGGCATAGAGATACAACAGCCCATCACCGTTCTTCTCGAAGTCCCTCCCGTAGACCACCGAGACCGGAATCGAGGCTCCGTCGCGGGCGGGGGCCATGAGCCGCACCGTCTCGTAGCGACTCGCGTCGTAGCCTGAAGGGATCTCCTGGACTTTCAGCGTCTCGAACGAGCCTTTGTCCACCGCATAGTCGAACACCGTATCCGGCGTCACCATCGACTCGTAGTGAAGGCGAAGCGCGTGCGCCTCGGGCTCCTCGTTGGCCCCGAGACCCACCGTGTAGGCAGCCTCGGGAAACTCGATGTACGACTCGTTGCCCGCGTAGTCGCGCAAGCGAACCTGATCGAGCCCATCGATGCGCTCGCGAATGACGAGCAGGTTCTCGAACGAGGTGACATCGCGAATGTAGTGCTCGTCGGTGCCCGCGATCAGCTCCTGCCAGTTGGCTTCCACGGGGTCATCCTCGGGTGCCCAGACGACACGAAAGTTCTTGTGATGGTCGTTCGTGCGGATCCAGAAGCGGCCCTGCGCGTGATCGATCTCGTATTCGTGGCGCGGGCGGCGTGCGGCAATCAACGTCGGCTCCGCAAGCGGTTGCGCAGCGGAAACCACACGCACCTCACTCGTTACATGATCTCCCGTGCCGATGACGAGGTATTTCTCCGACTGCGTGCTCCCGATGCCGACGAAGAACGACTCCTCGTCCTCGTGATAGACCACTGCGTCTTCACTGACGGGTGTGCCGAGGCGATGTGCACGGACCTCGAACGGGCGCCAGCTCTCGTTCACCACGAGATAGAGCACCATCGACGAGTCACTGGACCAGACAGGCTGCGAGATGGTCTCCGGGATCTCCTCGCCCAGCGCCTCGCCGCTCTCGAGATCCTTGATGCGCATGACGAAACGCTCGGAGCCATCGGTATCGGATGACCACGCGAGATAGCGCCCGTCGGGACTCACCGCCATGGCGCCGAGCGAGAAATACTCGAGCCCTTCGGCGAGCGCGGGGCCGTTCAAGATCTCCTGCACCCGGCTCTCGTCCCCCGCCTTAACGGCGTCGTTGGCATCCACCGGCCAACGCATGTACGTTCGATACTCGTCTTCGCCGGCGAATCGCCAGTCGTAGTAATAGCCGCGATAGCGATAAGGCACGCCTTCGTCATCGAGCTTCTGACGCCCCTTGAACTCTTCGAAGATCTGATCGATCAGCGCCTGGTGCGGCTTCATCGTGGATTCGAAATAGGCGTTCTCCGCCTCGAGATAACCCAACACGTCGGCGTCTTTGACCTCGGGGTAGGCCGGATCTTTCAGCCAGTGGTAGGGGTCCTCGACGGTGATCCCGTGGTAGGTGAAGCTGTGGGGTTTTCTCGCAGCCACGGGCGGGGCAGCATCACTCGCCAAGCGTCCGCTACGGGCCACCTTTTTCTTATCGCTCATCGACTCTCCTGGGGGCACACATTGTCAACGTGCCAAAGACGTTATCGTTTTGGATGGGCTAAGCAGGCCAGCGAACGGCCCTCAAATCAAGTGAGGGCCCTGCCCCCATGCCGGGAGAGCGATTCTTCTTTGAACAGATCTAGCTGAAAGCAGATCTAGCTGACGTGGGCAGGACGAATGTGATGCGAGGCGGCCCGCGGCGGGCGCATGGCGTTTCGACGTATCAGCCCCTGCACGACGAGACCCCTCAGCGCATCGTCGTTCCATGGCTTGGTCACCAACGCCATCAGACCGGCGGAACTGATCAGGGCGGTAGCTTCCGCCACGTCCTCCGGCGCCGCCATGATCACTCTGCGCACATCGGGTCTCACTGCGTGAGCACACGCGAGTAATACTTCACCTGAGATCGGGCTCATTCGAAGCTCGGCGAGGATCAGCTCCACATCCTGTGTCTTGAGCAAACGGAGTCCTTCCGTCGCCTCGGTGGCCGTCAAGACTTTGCAGCCCAGTGTCTCGAGCGTGGTGCGCATGTGCTCGAGGACCGCACGGTCGTGATCCACCACCAGAATCCGTCCAACGTCATTCGGTGCGGGGATACCCATCTTCGAATCTCCCTTCCAGCAATACTGTGAACTGGTGCAAGAGCAATGCCACCTACAAATATCCCATTAAATCAACTAGATAGAAGCGCAACAGTCCCTCAGTGGTTGACCTGGCGAGTCACAATGTGCCGCATCGTGTGACGCCGTTCACAGTTCGGCCACGCGACCTCGTAAACTGCCCAATCTCGGGAACGGGGGAACGATGAAAGCGGTGATTTGCGACGCCATCGGCGAGCCGGTGCGCGTGGTCGAGCAGGAAACGCCGGAGCCCGGCGCGGGGGAGGTGCTGATCGAGGTCCAGGCATGCGGTCTGAACTATGTCGATGCGCTGATCTGCCGCGGTGGCTATCAGGTCCAGCCGAAGATGCCTTACACGCCAGGTTCGGAGTTCGCCGGCACCGTCGTGGGGGTGGGCCCGGGCGTCGAAGGGTTCTCCCCCGGGAATCGTGTGCTCGGGCGCGGTGGATACGTCTCCCATGCGGTGAGACCGGTAGCCGCACTGAACAAGTTGCCGGACAACATGAGCATCGACCAGGCGGCGACCTTCATTCAGAGCTACAGCACCCTGTGCTATGCCTACGAGCGCGCGCGGCTTGCAGAAGGCGAAACGGTGCTCGTCCTTGGGGCTTCCGGCGGCATTGGCCGCGCTGCCATGGATCTCGCAAAGGCCGTGGGCGCCCGGGTGATCGCTGCCGCTTCGAGTGAGAAGCGTCTCGACGCCTGTCGTGCGGCCGGCGCGGATGGAGCAGTGAACTACGCGAGCGAGGATCTCAAGACGCGCGCGCGAGAACTCTCGGATGGCGGCGTCGACCTGGTGGTGGATCCCGTCGGTGGCGACGTCGCCGAATCCGCACTGCGAGCACTCGGCTATCTCGGCAGATATCTCGTGATTGGTTTTGCTTCGGGCACGATTCCGAAGTTCCCGATCAATCAGGTGCTGCTTCGAAACCGCAACATGGTGGGTATCGACTGGGGCGCGTGGAGTGGCGCGCATCCGAAGGAGCAGGGCGAGATCCTGGTGCGTCTGCTCGCAATGATGGAAGCCCGGGAGATCTCCCCCCAGGAGCCTTCGACCTATCCATTCGAACGAGCGCAAGACGCACTCGATGATCTGTACGAGCGGCGCATGATCGGCAAAGCCGTGCTGATCCCGTGACGTAGGAGCGGGTTTAGCCGCGATCGGGCGCGAAGCGCCCGCTCTCTACCGGGTCGAAAACCGCCAGGCATTGAGCCCGGCAATTTCGTATCGCGGCTAAAGCCGCTCCTACGAGCCTCTCGCTCTCGTCCGAGCTGCGTCTCATCGTCACTCGTCGGAGAGCTTCACCAGCATCTTGCCAATGTTGAGGCCGGTGAAGAGTCCGATCAGCGCCTTCGGCGCGTTTTCGATGCCTTCCAGGATGGTCTCGCGATATTGCATGCGCCCGTCCGACACCCACTGGCCCATGTCGGCCAGGAACTGCTCGCGTACATGCATGAAATCCGGGGCTACGAATCCCCGCATGGTGATACGCCCGTAGATCATGTTGGCGAGCATGGTGACGCCATCAGAAATGGACCCGAAATTGTTATAGGCGCTGATCATGCCGCAGATGGGAATCCGGCCGAGCAGGTTCATGCGCGGCAGCGCCGCATCCAGGTGATCGCCGCCGACGTTGTCGAAGTAGACATCGATGCCATTCGTCGCCGCGGCCTTGAGTGATTTGCGAATCGGCTCCTTCTTATAGTTGATCGCCGCATCGACGCCGATCTCCTTCAGCCACTCGCACTTCTCGTCCGAGCCCGCGCTGCCGATGACGTAGCAATCCTTTATCTTGGCAATCTGGCAGGCGACGCTGCCTACCGCCCCGGCGGCTGCGGAGACGAATACGTTCTCTCCATCCTTCAGCTGTCCGACCTCCAGCAACCCACCATACGCGGTGAATCCCGTGCCGCCGAACACGTGCAGGTAGCAGGTGAGCGGACCGAGGGTGGGATCCAAGACGCTCAAGCCATTGCCGTCGGAGACGAAATATTCCCGAAATCCGAAGCGATGCTGAACGTATTTACCCTCCTCGAAGTCGGAATGTCCAGACGCGATCACCTTGCCGATGGCGCCTGCTCCCATGGTCTTGTCGAGTGGTGTCTGACCATTGGTGAGCGGCGGACGCATGGCCGGGTCGACGCTCATATAGACATTGCGCACCAGCACCTCGCCTTCGGTGGGATCCGCCACCTCGGTCTCGACGATGCGAAACTGCCCCTCGGTCGGCAACCCATCCGGGCGCTCGATGAGATGAACTTCTCGACTGGTGGTGCTCACGTGGGTCCCCTCCCCTGGCAACGGACCGCCGAGGATAGCCCGATCGTGCCCCCGAGTCACCGACTGCCCTTGCAGCCGCATGAAACTGGCATGAGCCGCTCACCAACTGAACCACTTGTCGGCTCGTGGCGCCCAATTCACGCGAGGGACTTGTCAGCCCAGGGCGGCCCTGACAAGGTAATGGCGAGCATCTCCAAACAAGTAGGCTCTAAGAGACAAAAAGGAGGGAGACGATGCTGAAGCTTCACGGCTTTTCCATCAGCAACTACTACAACATGGCAAAAATCGCTCTGCTCGAAAAAGGCATCGAGTTCGAGGAGGCGGACACGCGGCCGTCGCAGGACGATGACTATCTGTCCCTGAGTCCCATGGGCAAGGTGCCCTGCCTCGAGACGGATCACGGATGCATCACCGAGGTCGATGCCATCATCGGCTACCTGGAGGCCATCCAGCCAAGTCCTGCGCTCCTGCCGAAGGATGACTTCGAGCGGGCCAAGGTGCACGAGCTCATGCGTTATCTTCAGCTCTACGTGGAGCTGGAGGCACGGCGTTGCTTCCCGGAGGTGTTCTTCGGCGGCAAGGTGAGCGACGAGACCAAGGAGCAGGTCAAGGAGTCCCTGGCAAAAGGTATCGCGTCTGTCGCACGCCTCGCTAAGTTCGATCCATACATCGCCGGCAAGGAGTTCACCGCGGCCGACATCGTCGCATCCCAAAGCATCGGTCTCGCCAACGCGGTGTCTCAGCGGCTCTTCGACCGTAATCTGCTGGACGACCTGCCGGGATCGAGTGAGTGGCTTACGCTCGTGAACGAACGCGATTCAGTAAAGGCCATCCGGGAATCCCAGCGGGCCGCACGAGGTTAGTGAGGGAGATTGAGGGCGGGAGGCGCAAGCGCGTCTCTCACCCGTTCGACCTTCCACTCGCCAGTGACGAGCATGGATAACAACTACGAAAGCAAGTGGTGGGCCCACATTTACGATCAGCGGTGGATCGACGATCGCCGCGAGGCATTCGAGCGCGACTTTGCGTTCTACCCGCTACAGCTCGCAGGCGTGAAGGGTCCGGTGCTCGAGTGCGCGTGCGGCACGGGCGCAGTGATGTTGCCCCTCATGGCCCAAGGTTTCGACGTGCAGGGCTTCGACATTTCAAAGCCAATGCTGACGGAGCTACGTCGCAAAGCCCTCGAGCTGCGCATCACCGACATCGATCGACGGGTCTCGCAGCAGAGATTCACCGACTTCAGCTACGACGTGGCGTTCGAGGCGATCATCATTCCCTCGAACTCGTTCATGATGATTGCGACGCAGGATGAGCAGATTCAGACGCTTCGCAACATTCACGCCCACCTCGCACCCGGCGGGCGGCTTCTTATGCACTTCTTCGTACCGCTGTACGCCCTGCCTGCATCGCTCGCGCGCGATGCCGACGTAACCGACTGGAGCCCAACGTCGCAACCACGCGAAGTCGGGACCTACGTGCACCCCGACACCGGCAACAGCATTCACTTGTCGTTCACGATGACGTCCGACCCAATGACGCAACAGGAAACCGGGACATACTACTTCGAGCACGAAGGGGAAGTGCACGAGGTCCCCTATGCGAGCCGATATACCTATCCCGCAGAGTTCGAGCTGTTGCTGAGAGACGCGGGCTTCCACCGGTGGGAGGTCCATGGGTCTGCCGACTGCACACGTGCGTTTGCCCTGTCCGCCGAGCACACACTGTGTTTCTGGGTGGTGCACAAAGATGGTTGAACTCAGACGCGACACCTCTGACGATCTCACCGAGGGGCTCTTCGAGCGAACCGGCGTGTTCTGGCGCGTCAATCGCGAATCGGTGCTGCTACTCGGAGGCGGCGCAGCGCTTCTACTACAGGTCGCCCATCCACTCGTGGCCGCAGGCGTGGCCGACCACAGCGACTTCCGCGAGCGCCCGCTGCGACGCTTGTATCGAACGGTTCGTGCGATGCAGACCATCATCTGCGCAGATCGCGGGGACGCGCTTGCGACGGCAGCGAACATCAACGCAATTCATCGGCGCGTGCGTGGCACACTGCGTGAGGCGACACGACTCTATCCTGTCGGGACCCCGTATCGTGCCGACGACCCAGAGCTCGTGCTCTGGGTCTATGCCACCCTCGTCGCGACATCGCTCGGCACGTACAACGAGTTCCTCCCAGCGCTATCGCTTGCCGAAGAGCGCGAATTCTACGAGGAGTCAAAGACCATCGCACGGCTGTTCGGCGTACCCGAGTCGCTTTTGCCGACGACGCTCGAGGACTTCTGGTGCTACTGGGATGGAATGCTGAGCGGCCCGGTGCTCGAGATCACGCCGACTGCAAGGGCCCTCGGATTCGACATCCTGCATCCGCCGATCACCGGTTTCCCATACGTGCTGGGAGGCGTCATCGGCATCGCGGCACTCGCGCTGCTGCCCCCGGTTCTTCGCGAGCGCTATGGGTTGAAGTGGGATCGCAAACGCACGGTGCTGTGGGGCCGGGCGCAGCGGATTCTGAGAACCACCCTGCCCGTCTTGCCCGACGTGGCACGTGCATCACGCACGGCACGCCGCGCGGAGCGCGAGCTAGCGCGATAGACGATCCGACACGCAATCCTCCGCAATCGCAACCCGATGAGGTACGCTGAAGGCTAGATTGACGCGGGAGGAGGGGACGATGAGTCCATACATCATCTACGGCGGCGAGCTCAGCTACTTCACGCGCAAGCTCGAGGCGGCCATGAAGTTTTACGGCGCCGACTTCGAGATGAAGGGCAAGACACCGGAGCTGCGCGAGGAAATCGAACATCGCTCGGGGACGCATCAGGTGCCGGTGCTTCAAACGCCCGAGAACTGGATGATCGCCGATACCACGCCACTGATGACGATGCTGGACGGACACTTCCCCCGGCGGCGGCTGTTCCCACCCGGTCCGCTGGGGGTGCTGGTGCACGTGGTGGAGGAGTACTTCGACGAGTGGATCGCGCGCACCATGGTGCACTATCGCTGGCACTACGAGGAAAGTGCACGCTTCGCGTCGCTGCGAATGGCGGGAGGAAACGAAGCTGCGGCGGCACGTGTGCTCGACTGGGGCCCGCGCGCGTGTCGCGCCACCGGAACCGAATCGGAGATTCAGCAGCGTGCGGCTGAGGCGGAGTACGTGCGAATACTCCAGGCGGCGGAGGCGCAGCTCAAGGACACGCCTTATCTTCTCGGGCATCGTCCGACGGCGGTCGATTGCATCGTGCTCGGGGGCTTGCGCGCACACACGAACATGGATCCGGATCCGAAGAAGATCACCGCGGGTTATCCGGGCGTGATCGCATGGTGTGAAACCGAAGCCGACCAATGGGATGGAAAGGGCGAGCTCGCATCGTTTCCCGACTCCACCGGGTTTGCACGCTTCGTGCTGGGCGAGATGCAGGACACCTACAAGCCCTTCGTAATGGCAAATCGCGAGGCCCTGGCCGCAGGCGCCAAAGCCTTTCACGCAATGATCTACGAAGAGGACGTGAGTTATCTGACACGTCCGTATCCGCCGTTTTCGAGCACGCTGATCACGGCGCGCATCCAGGATCAGCTGAGTGAGAATGAGCAGGGTGCCGTTCTCGACTGGCTCACGAGCGCGGGGCTGGAGGAATGTTTCGCGCAGGGATGACCCATTGAAAGGCGAGCAGTGGCCGTTCTCAAGTTAGCTATGTTTGAGTCATACTGCTGAGTGGATGGCAGGATCGAAAAAGTGACTAGAATGCCGGCGCACCGGGGTTGCATCGCTCTCACCATCATAGTTCTCGCTATGCTCGGGTGCAGTGCCAACGTCGACGACGGGCGCCCCAATGCCAACGACTTCAGAATCAAGGGCTGGTCGCGGACGCAAGTGCGCGCCGGCTTCGGCGAGCCGAAGCTCACGCAATCGTTCACCAAGACCGACGATGCCGTCTGGGGCGAGATCGAGAACGTCTGGCACAAGGTCCCAAAAGGGGCCACGGTGGACATCTGGGTCTATGAGGTGCAAGGCGGCAACATCGAACTCTATTTCATGCGGCCATCTTCTCTCGTATGGGAGATCGGCTTCGCCCCGGAGGGCGCAGTCTACTGACCAAATAGACGGGGGCTGACCCCGCGCGCATATGGCAGACACCAGCCCACCTAGCGAGTCGCTGACGTCCATTCTCTCTGTGGACAAAGCAGGTGAGCGCGCGTTCTCTGCCAATCTGGAAGGTGCTTGGGGCGAGACTTCGGCCTGTGATCTGTTGGCGCGGGTTGGACTTGCAGTATCGAGTGTCAGCGACAAGACGCTGCACTCGCTTCACGCGTGCCATCTCGCACCCAACGTCGCCGACACACCGATCACGCTCGAGGTCGAGCTACTTCAAGAAGGTTCAATCTTCGCGCGCTACCGAATAATGGTGCGGCAAGCGGGCACGCTCTGTTGTGATGCCATCGCTTCTATGGTCGCCGAGGAAGACGGGCGCGGCTATCAAAGCGCGAGTCCGGATCCTCAGCTGCCGTCGCCCGAGGACCTTCCAACTGAGCGCGAAACGGCCGAGAAGGAAGGCTGGTTGCCGTATGCCACCGGACCCATCGAGACGCGCCGGATCAGTGAACGCAGGGACCCGGCAGCCCCGGGCGAGACCACCATATGGAATGGCTGGCTCATGCCACGCGAACCACTACCGCGCGACGATGCGGCAATGCACATGGCCGCGTTGATCTACGCGAGCGGCTATCGCTCTCACTGGGCGGTGGAGAAGCGCCTCGGGGACGAATTCGATCCAGCAAAGTTCACCTCGCTCGATCATGCACTCTGGGTTCACCGCGCCCTTCCGTGGCATGACTGGTGGCTTGCGAGAACGACGACTGAGGTTGCCCATGCGGGCCGGGCGCTCAGTCGCCGAGAGATCTTCAACCGCGAGGGCATTCTGATTGCATCGATGGCGGAAGAAGCGCAGATCGTAGCGAAATAGCAGGAGACCGTGGGGGCCGCAGGCGTGCGGTCGGAAATTGTGCCTGGCACGATTCTCGCG
>JAPULC010000087.1 GCA_027295305.1 Gammaproteobacteria bacterium | reverse complement strand
CAGCGCGCTGGTCTCGCTGCCGATGCGGTACATGCACTCGACCATCGAGACGGTGGACCTCGAGGACGTCGAGAAGTGCATTCATCTCTTGAGCGCGTTTGCGCGGTCAGTCGGGCGCGAGGACACGTTCAAAGTGCCGCTATAGTGCCGCGTTCAGTATCTGCTCAAAAACCCGGCCGCGACGTCCACATTTCTTTGGCATCCCACCGAAGTACGACGTCGCATTCACGGTGGGGTTCTTGAAGGGGAATAGTGCGGTTCGGCTTCATCTAGAGCTACTGAAACAACGGCGGAACACGAGTGGCCACGCGAGCTTTCTGTGACTTCAAGCCTTCCTGGTGACCATCGGGGACCGGAGTAGCGCGGATTGCAGAAGTGGCCGCTTTTGGATAAGATGCCGGTTTCCGCCTGAGGCACACGATGCGCACTGACCGCTGGACGAGAATCTGCGATATCGTCACGACGGCCGGCAAGTCCGAGCCCGTAGAACGCCGCGCATACCTCCAGTCGTCCTGCGGTGACGACGAGTCCCTTCGCCGAGAGGTGGAAATCCTTCTCGACGCCGATGAGGAGTTCGTCACGGTCTTCGGCCAACCTCCGTCCGAGGATGGGGGGTCGATCCTTTCCAAAGAAGGCCTGTTTGCCCAGCGCTACAGTTTTCTCGGAGTTTTGGGGAAGGGGGGCATGGGAATCGTCTTTAGAGCTCACGACACCCGACTCGAGCGTAATGTGGCGATCAAGCTCTTACCGGGTCACTTGAAAGGAGACCCCGAGGCTCAGCGCCGTTTCGAGCGCGAGGCGAAGGCTGTCGCGGCATTGTCTCACCCGGGCATCCTCGAGATCCACGATGTCGATACTTACGAAGACGTCTTATTCATCGTCAGCGAGTTGCTGGAAGGGGAAACGCTGCGCGATCGACTGAGCCGTTCGACTTTTCGGTGGCGCGAGGCCATCGAGAGGGCAGCCGTTATCGCCGACGCTCTTGGGGCGGCTCACTCAAGCGGTGTCATTCACCGCGACCTCAAGCCGGAGAATATCTTCTTCCTCTCCGACGGCCGTGTGAAGATCCTCGATTTCGGTCTCGCTCGATTCCTCGAGCCGGACCTGGAAGAGACAGAGACAGAATCCGCCGACAGCTTCCAGACTCGATCGGGCACAGTGCTCGGCACGGCCAGTTACATGTCACCGGAACAGATCCGAGCACAGAAGACTGACGGTCGCAGCGATATCTTTTCCTTTGGCTGCGTCCTCTACGAGCTGTTGACCGGCAAGCGCGCCTTTTCGGGGGAAACGGCGGCGGACACGCTGTCGGCCATCCTCAACGACGATGCGCCCAGACTCGCCGAGTCCGGGATCGATGCTCCCGCGGAGCTCGAGCGTGTGATTGCTCGATGCCTCGAAAAGAAAAAGGAGCATCGTTTTCACGCGGCACAGGACCTTGCGTTTGCCCTACGTGCCATTCAGGATTCGTCTCGGCCTACAGGAACGGCGTCGGCCCTGTCGTCACCCCACGGTCATCGCCCGGCTGCGTGGATGGCCGCGGCCACGTTGGCCCTGGTTGCGGCGGTCGTGCTTGCGTGGCTTTGGAAGTCGAGTGGGCCATCCGAGCCGGCGGCGCACACACGTCCCGGTCAAATCCGCTCCCTGGCCGTTCTCCCATTGGAGAACCTGTCCGGCGACGTGGAAGAGGATTACTTCACCGACGGAATGACCGAGGCCCTCATCACCGATCTGGGCAAGATCGGGGCGCTGCGAGTGATCGCGAGATGGTCGGCCATGCGCTACAAGGGGACGAACAAGCCGCTTGCCGAGATTGCCCGGGAGTTGAACGTGGATGCGGTGGTGGAAGGGACTGTGCTGCGCGTCGGGCAGCGCGTGCGGATCACGGTTCGCTTGATCGACCCCGCCAGCAACGCTCCTTTGTGGCTCGAGAGCTACGACCGTGAGGTTCGCGATGTCCTCGCGCTCCACAGTGAGGTGGCCCGGGCCATCGCGCGGGAGATCAACATCGTGGTCACGCCGGAAGAGGAATCGCGCCTGGCCCGGGCTCGCCCGGTTGACCCGGAAGCGCACAATGCGTATCTGCAGGGCCGGTACGCATGGAATCAGCGAACCGAAGAGCAACTGCATCAGGCGATCCGGTACTTCAACCAGGCCATCGAGAAAGACCCCGACTACGCGTTGGCCCACGTTGGACTAGCGGAAACGTTAGTCCTGTTTGAATGGTTTGAGGTTCTCCCTCCAACCGAAGCGATACCCCGCGCGAAAACGGCCGCCGGCAGAGCCCTCGAGCTTGATGATACGCTGGGCGAGGCGTATATCACGTTAGCCTTTGCCCATGCCCTCTACGATTGGGATTGGGCCGGCAGCGAGCGGAGCTTCGAACGCGCCCTCGAGCTGAACCCCAACTACGCGTCAGGGCGCCACTGGTACGCCGTCACGCTTGCTGCAAGGGGAAAACTCGATGAGGCCCTCGCCGAGGAAATGCGAGCCCGAACGATCGACCCGCACTGGCCCATTATCACGACGAATGTGGCCCTCATGCATTACTTGCGGCGGGAGTACGACCGCGCCGTCGAGGAGTGTCGCAGCGTCCTGTCGCTGCATCCGAACTTTGCCCTGGCGCACTGGTATCTCGGGCTCACCTACCTGGCCACATCCATGTTCTCCGATGCCCTTGCCCACCATCGCGAGGCGGTGACGCACTCCGGGAGCGCGCCGATGTATCTGTCTGCCCTTGGCTATGCGTGTGCGTACACAGGGAAGCAGGCCGAAGCCCGGGAGATCCTCCGCGAGTCAAAGTTGCTGTCCGAGCGAAGGTATGTCGCCGCGTCCTTCATTGCAATGGTCCACGTCGGCTTGAACGAGATCGATGAGGCGTTCGCCTGGCTGCAAAAGGCTGTTGAGCAACACGATCCCTGGGTGACACTGATTGCGTCGTTTCAAATCTGGGACCCCCTCCGGGAGGACCCACGGTATACCGATCTGCTACGACTGATGAATCACGAACCGTAACGGGCAGGCACTGGGTTCTAGTCCAGTTCCGGTTCGGTCACGGTTTCGGTCACGGTTTCGGTCACGGTTTCGGTTTCCGTCACTGCTTAGCGCTAGCCCGCATTTCTCACCATCCACCTGCTGCGGCACCGTATGTCGCGCCCTGGACTGCGTC
>JAPULC010000086.1 GCA_027295305.1 Gammaproteobacteria bacterium | reverse complement strand
GCGTGAGCAGGCCGAGATTGCGGCGAAGCTCGTCGATCTGATCCGGGTGGACGAGAAGCCACACGTGGCCTATCTGCAATTATTCCTATCCGAGCTCCGGGGGTTCACCTTCAAGACCTCCGACGGCCGCCGGGTGAAAGGGGCCGAGTTCATCGATCCCCTGTGGGAGCGCATCGTGAAGTGGAGTACGGAGAACGTCCCGCCGACGCAGAGGAAAAATCAACGCGCGTTCATCGAGCAATGTATCCGCGAGCGCGAAGATGGCGCCGATGGCGCCGATGGCGACGAGCTCCTCTCGAGATTCGACGCGCTATGGGAGCGGGAGCCGGTCGCTGTTTGACAGGTCGGAAATGTTCGATCGGGAGCTCTGGGGTGGGAGCGGCTTTAGCCGGGGGCGCCTAGCCGCGAATCATGGGGCTTACAGGATTCACCATTCGCGGCTGAAGCCGCTCCCACACGAGCAAGCACTGCACGGGAGGAGAAATTCTGATGCGTTATGACCTCGTGATCAAGAACGGCACGGTGATCGATGGTTCCGGAATGCCGCGCTACCGTGCCGACGTGGGTGTGTCGGGTGGGAAGATTGCGGCCATCGGTCGTATCGGCGACCGAGCGAAGGAGGTGATCGACGCCCAGGAGCGTGTGGTTGCTCCGGGCTTCGTTGATGGCCACACGCACATGGACGCGCAGATCTTCTGGGATCCCCTCGGTACCTGCTCGTGCTATCACGGCGTGACGAGCGTCATCATGGGCAACTGTGGCTTCACGCTGGCGCCATTGAAAAAAGACGAAGCCGATCTCGTGCTCTACAACCTGGAACGTGCCGAGGACATCTCCATGGCGGCCATGCGCGCTGGGGTGGATATTACGTGGGAGACCTTTCCCGAGTTCCTCGACGTCGTGGAGCGCCTGCCGAAGGGCATCAACTACGGTGGCTATATGGGTCACTCGGCGCTTCGCACCTATGTCATGGGCGAGCGCGCATTCAGCGACAAGGCCACCAGCGAGGATCTCGAGCTGATGGCGCGGGAAGTAAAAGATGCGGTGCGCGCAGGCGCGATGGGATTTTCGACGTCCCGCGCGAGCACGCACATGTTGCCGGATGGTCGACCGGTGGCGAGCCGCATCGCCGATTGGGACGAGGTAAAAGCCCTGGTGGGTGCCATGGGCGAGATGAATGCCGGCATCTTCGAGATTGCGGGTGAGGCGACCGGGCGCGATCCCGAGCGCATTGGCGACTATCAGCAGCGGTTGAAGGATCTGGCGGTGAGCACCGGACGCCCCGTCACCTGGGGCATGTTCAGCTCGCGCCGCGCGCCGGACCTGTGGCGAAGCTATATGGATCTGCTGGATGAGACGGCACAAGCGGGCGGGCGAATGTTCGCGCAGGTGCACAGCCGCGCGATCAACGTGTTGTATTCGTTCATGACGCGCATGCCCTTCGATCGACTGCCCGAGTGGCGTTCGCTTCGGGAGCTGAGTCTCGGCGAGAAGGAGCAGGCGCTGAAGGATCCCGAGCGGCGCAGGCAGCTTGTCGAGGCGGCAAAGACGCTCACCGGTCGGGATCTTCCCGTGGATTACGAGTGGCTCCTCCTCATGGACACTGTGGCCGGACCCAATCCGACGGTGGCGGACCTCGCGCAGCAACGCAATGTGCATCCAGCGGAGGTGATCATCGACGAGGCGCTTGCACGACATCTGAAGCTGTTCTTCATTTCGCCCATAGCCAACGAGCTCGAGGGGCCGGCGCTCGAGTTGATGAAGCATCCGCGCTCGGTGGTGACGTTCTCGGATTCCGGCGCGCATGTTTCGCAGATCATGGACAGCTCACTGCAGACCCACGTGTTCAGTCATTGGGTGCGTGAAAAGCAAGCGCTGAGCCTCGAGGAAGCCGTGCGCATGGTCACGTTCGAGACCGCTTCTGCATGGGAGCTTCCGAATCGAGGGCTTCTGCGTCCGGGCTATGCGGCGGATGTCGTAGTATTCGATCCTGACACCTTCGAGCCCACCTATCCCGAGGTCGTGAACGATCTGCCCGCGGGATCACGGCGATTGGTGCAGAAGGCCAACGGCATTGCGGCGACGGTGGTGAACGGCGAAGTGTTGATGCGGGACGGCGAGCACACAGGCGCGTTGCCCGGCCAGTTGCTTCGAGGCCCACTGGCCCGCAGATAGGGGACTGTCCCTTTAGGGACTGTCCCCTCTTCGTTCCCTATTCGAGTGGAGACAATATGGAATACCAGCGCATTTCCGCAGATTGCCACATCGATTTGATCTGGCTGCCGGCGGAGCTGTTCACGGAAAATGCGAGTGCCAAGCTCAAGGACCGCATGCCCTATGTGACCGAAAGTGAGCGTGGTCCGACGTGGGTGAGCAAGAAGGGGTCTCAGTTCGGCCTGCAGAATGGCATGGGTTCCGCAGGTCGCCAGTACGTTCCCGGACAGATTCATCGCTCGGATCGGATGGCGGAGCAGGGCTTGTATGACGATGGGAAAAATGGCATCCGCCGGCTCACCGAGCCCGACCTGCGGATCAAGGATCAGGATCTCGACGGCGTCCAAGCGGAGGTGATCTACGGCATCCTTGGCGCCTCCATGCGCCTGCAGGATGACGAGGCCGCCACTGAGGTGATGCGCATCTACAACGCGTGGCTCGCGAACTTCTGCGATTCGTATCCGGAACGTTTTGCGGGTCTCGCATGCATTCCCAATCACGATGTCGAGCTCGCAGGTGCGGAGCTCGAGCGCGTGATCAAGCGCGGCGGGTTGCGCGGTATCGAAGTGGCGAACACTCCGGACATGGCACCGCTGTTCGATCCCATGTGGGAGCCGCTATGGGCGGCTGCGGAGGAGGCCGCGTTACCCGTGCACTTCCACACGATCGGCGGCGGGATGGGCTACAACATGAAGGATATGGCGCCAATGCAACGACGTCAGGCATTCGCGGTGAGCATCACGAGCTTTCAGCTCGGGATGTCGCGCATCCTGATGGAGGTGATCTACGGCGGCGTGCTCGAAGCGCATCCGAATCTCAAGGTGGTGATCGGCGAAGCCGGTATCGGCTGGATTCCTTACGTTCTCGAGCACATGGATCTCGAGTGGGAGGATCAATTCAAGGATCTGACCCTGAAGACGAAGCCCTCCGATTACTGGCATCGCCAATGCTTTGCCACCTATCAGAGTGACCCCGTGGGCGTGCGGCTCCTGGATTTTCTCGGCGAGGGAAACGTCATGTGGGGATCGGACTTCCCGCATCCGGATGGCATCTGGCCGGACTCGAGCGAATTCATCGACCGGGAGCTTGGCGAGCTTCCCGCGGCGACCCGGCGCAAGATTACGTGTGAGAATGCGGGCAAGCTTTACGGGTTCATTTGATGAGGGAAGTGGACGAAATTGTGCCTGGCAGCATTTTTCTCCACACTGGGCGGGTATGCGTTTGAATCTTCGCGAACGGAGGGGGAGAAATCATGAGCGAATTTGAAGGCAAGGTCGCCGCCGTCACCGGTGCGGGCGGTGGTATTGGACGTGCGCACGCAATCGAGTTCGCCAAGCGGGGCGCGAAGGTCGTCGTGAACGATCTCGGGGGCAGCGTGGATGGCGCAGGTGAAGGAGACGCGGCGGACAGGGTGGTTGCGGAGATCCGCGAGATGGGTGGCACTGCCATTGCCAACAAGGCATCGGTGTCGGATCGCGATGGTGCGAAAAGCATCATCGAGGATGCCGTGAACGAGTTCGGCACCATCGACATCCTGGTAAACAACGCCGGCATCCTGCGCGACAAGACGTTCAAGAACATGACCCTCGACGATTTCGAGCTCGTCATGCAGGTCCACATCATGGGCACGGTCTATGTGACGCATGCTGCGTGGCCCATCATGTACGAGAAGAACTACGGTCGCATCGTGTTTACGAGTTCGGGCTCGGGCATCTTCGGCAACTTCGGCCAGGCCAACTACGGCTGCGCCAAGATGGCCATGCTGGGACTCATGAACGTGCTGGCGTTGGAAGGCGCCGGACACAACGTTCGCGTGAACTGTCTCGGACCCGGCGCGACCACGCGCATGACGGCGACCGTGCCTGGGCGCACCCAGGATCCCGACAATCCGCCTCCGGAGCGCGATCCGAAGCTCGTGAGTCCGGCGGTGCTCTACATGTGCAGCGAGGAAGCGCCCACCGGTGTGACTATCAGCGCATCGGGCGGCCACTACAATCTCAACGCCGTGTTCGTGAACGACGGTGTCGACCTTGGCGTCGATGCGAGCTTCGAGGATCTGCTGCCGAACGCCGAGCAGCTGCTGGACATGTCCAAGGCTCACGCGCGCGAGCGGCCCCAACGGAGACGATAGTCATGCCGAAGCCTTTGCGAGTGTTCTGGCAGCCCGGCTGAACCAGCTGTCTTAGAACCAAAGAGTTCCTCTCGGCCCGTGGGGTCGAGTACGAGTCCATCAACGTTGCGGGTGATCCGGCGGGTCTGGCGAAGCTCGAAGCCCTCGGGCTTCGCGGCGTTCCCGTGGTGGCGCGCGGTAGCGACTACGTATTCGGTCAGGACCTGAACGATGTGGCCCGATTCGTGGGGCTCGACTACTCGGCGACCCCTGAGCTTTCGCCGCAAGAGCTCGTGGAGCGCCTGGAATGCATACTTCGCGCTGCGCTGCGTTTTGGCAGTCAGATTCCTGCGGATCGGTTGGACGATAAGCTGCCCAACCGCGATCGCACCTATCAGGCACTTCTGAATCACATCTTCGAGATTGCTGCTGGATTCCTGAAGATCACCGGTGGGGCCTCGATGACGGGGAAGATCGCCGCGGCGGTGCCGGATCTAGAGCGCGATCTCACGGCTCTCACGACGCATTCCAACGAGATTGTCGAGGGGCTCGATGTGTGGTGGAGCGCGCGTGAAGATCCGCAGTGCACGCGTGATGTCGACACCTTCTACGGGACGCAGAGTCTGCACGCAGTGCTGGAACGCATCACCTGGCACTGCGCTCAGCACGTGCGCCAGCTCATGATGGTGCTAGAGATGCTGCACATTCCCCCCGACGATCCGCTCGGGGGGCAGGACTTCGAAGGGCTGCCGATGCCGATTGATGTGTGGGACGGGTAGAGGAACCTCGCAGACCCGTGTTCTCGGGTGTGGGAGCGGCTTTAGCCGCGAATCATGGGCTTGCGAGTCGCAGCATTCGCGGCTGAAGCCGCTCCCACAAGGTCTTTCGAGGCTCCGTGAAGTCGCTCCCACAGAGTCGGTGTTTCCAGGATCCATGATTCCGTCACGCATTTCCTGCGGTGTTATCTCGCCGTGAGCCCGCCGTCTACCGGAAGTGCGACTCCGCTGATATAGCTCGCCTCGTCAGAGGCTAGAAACAACGCGGCATTCGCCACATCCCAAGCCGATCCCTGTTGCTGCTTCAACGGCACCTGACGCGCCCGTGCCGCGCGTATCTCGGCACGAGGCCGCGCCTGCTCTCGTGCGCGTCGCTCGATGGCCATGGGCGTATCCATCAATCCCGGCATGATGGTGTTTACGCGGATGCCATAGCGGCCGTTGTCGATAGCGAGGCTGCGCATCAAGGCGTTCATGCCGGCCTTCGACACCGTATAGGTCATGTTTCGACCCGCGCTCACCGCTGCCGCCGAGGAGATGCCCGTGATCACACCTGCCTCCTGTTCGCGCATCACCGGCAGCGCGTGCTTGCACGATAGATAGAAGCCTCTGAGATTGAGATCCATGATCTCGTCCCAGTTCTCGATCGGCAGTGCGCTCGCCTCGTTGTCGCCCTGAGACTTGCCGACGTTGTAGTGCAGCACGTCCACGCGGCCAAAGCGCTCGACGCAAGCCTCGATCATGGCGGCGCAGTCCGCTTCTTTGCTCACGTCCGCGCGGAATGTCTCGCACTCGGCATCGCTCACTTCGGCTCGGACCAGCGTGGCGGTTTCTTCCGCAGATTCCAGGTCCACGTCGACGAGCAACTGTCGCGCTCCCTCCCGGCCGAACACGATGCACGTGGCGCGTCCGTTCCCCATGGTCTCGCCGGGTGTCTGCCCGGCGCCCACGACGATGGCAACCTTGTCTTTGAGCCTCATCGTCCCCCTCCGGCTGAATCTCGCGCCATTGTGGCACCTGCCTTATCGATGGTGCCAGGCACCGAACCATTGTGGCACTACGTTGACATTGACCCAACCTGAGCTGAAGGTAACGACAGCGATATCGAACCGAGGCTATCTATGAGCGAACCGGAAGAAGAGCTATTTATCGAGCAGATAGAAATGGGGCCCATGCAGAACTTCGTCTACGTGGTGGGTTCCCGCATCACCCGCGAGGTGGCACTGGTGGATCCCGCGTGGGACATCGGTGGTTTGTTCGAGCGCTTGGAGGAGAATGACTTCACCCCCGTCGCCGTGCTCGTGACCCACTACCATCCCGATCACTGCGGGGGCGGGATGATGGGGCGGCGCATCGAAGGTGTCTCCGAAGTGTTGGAACGACAGGGCATGAAGGTCTATGTGCACAAGGAAGAGGCCCAGGGCCTGAAGCGCATCACCGGCATCTCAGAGACCGACATGGCAAAGGTCGACTCGGGAGACACGCTTCGCGTCGGCAACATCGAGATCGAGTTTCTGCACACACCGGGTCACACGCCGGGCTCGCAGTGTTTTCGCATCAAGGAGACCCTGGTGTCGGGAGATACGCTCTTCATTCAGGGCTGCGGGCGCGTCGACCTGCCGGGCTCGGATATCGACCAGATGTATCACAGCCTCAAGCGTCTTGCTGCGCTTCCCGACGACACGCTGCTCCTCCCCGGACACAATTATGGCCACGTGCCGAACGCCACCATGGGGGAGACCAAGGAGCAGAACACGTATCTGCGCGTGCCCGATATAGAGACGTGGCGTCAGTTCATGGGGCAGTAATGGAGATTCCCTCCGAGGCCGGCCTCGAAGGCAAGGTTGCGATAGTCTCCGGCGGCGGCGCGGAGGCCGACGGCATCGGTAACGGTCGCGCCGCAGCGATTCTGTTGGCGCGTGCCGGCGCCAGAGTCCTGGTGGTGGATCGTCAGTCCGAGCGCGCGGCGCGCACCGCGGAGATGATCGAAGAAGCCGCAGGCACCGCCACCTACATGGCTGCCGACGTGACCGACGAGAGCGAGTGTGAAGCCATCACGGCACGTGCGCTCGAGCTCTGGGGCAGGCTTGACGTTCTGGACAACAATGTCGGCATCGGAAGTCGCGGCAGCGTCGTGGAGGAGAGTCACGAACGCTGGGAACGAGTGATGGAAGTGAACGTCACGTCGATGTTTCTCACCAGCAAGTTTGCGATTCCCGCAATGATCGAATCCGGCGATGGCGGCGCCATCGTGAACGTGTCTTCCATCTCTGCGCTGCGTCCCCGCGGATTGACGACCTATTCCGTATCGAAGGGTGCGGTCATCGCATTGACCCAGGCGATGGCGGTGGATCATGGGCCCGCGGGGATTCGCGTGAACTGTGTCGTGCCCGGTCCTGTCTACACGCCGATGGTCTATTCCGGCGGGATGAGTGACCGCGCGCGGGATAATCGTCGCAATGCCTCGGTGCTCGGCATCGAAGGCACGGGCTGGGACATCGGCAACGCCGTATGTTTTCTAGCCAGTGCGCGAGCGCGTTACATCACGGGTCAGGCACTCATCGTCGACGGTGGCGTGACGCTGCGGGGACCCGAGCGGGATTCTTGGTGAGGGTGACGCTGGTGGTGGCAAGCGACTCTGGTGAGGGCGAGCGACTCCGGTGTGGGCGAGCGACTCCGGTGTGGGAGCGGCTTTAGCCGCGAATGCTTCGACTTGCGAGCCCCATGAGTCGCGGCTGAGTAGGCGCCCCCGGCTGAAGCCGCTCCCACACCAGAATACACGGCTCAAAGAAAGATTTTTCGAGGTTCCCTATAGCCGCTCGGCAGGGTTCGGACTAAATGACCT
>JAPULC010000085.1 GCA_027295305.1 Gammaproteobacteria bacterium | reverse complement strand
CGACGTCGACGGTCGTATCCGGAAGCCCCATCCGGGGAACGGCGATGTCTGCGAACTCGAGAAGCGCAAACGCGATGGCCGCGTATACGACGGCGACACGGATGACCTTGCGCCGCCGGAGTTCCGCGAGGAAGGTGTTGGCGCCCGTCATCTTTTGATTACGAATCCCCTGCGAATCTGGCGGATGGGAATTATAAACCAGCTTCTCACGGCGGGCGGGACGTACGGGCGATCGTCGCATCAGGCGGTATGTTTGAGAGGGATGGGCGATTAGGGGGTGTCAGGGTTGAGGTCCAGCTACCGCGAGAAAACGCCCAGTCTCCGCTAACTTCTGTTTCGGCGATAGCAACATTCTGATCGAAAGTGAAAAGGTTCATGGAACCGGCTAATCCTTCACCAATACGCTCTCGGTTCTTGTAATCACAGATACTGCGTCCGAGTTGGGGGCGTGCTACGCGAGCACACTCTTCTCCCTTACCGCAAGAGACTGCCGGTCGAGCGACAGGAACTCCATCGGCACGTCCGTATCGAACTCGGCGCGCTTCCCGGTGAGCCACTGCGCCACCATGGAGCCGATGGCCGGCGCGAGCTTGAAGCCGTGGCCGCTGAAGCCGTTAGCGACGACGAAGCCCTCGAGCTCGGTGGGCCCGACCACGGGATGCACGTCCTGCTCGTTCATCGTGTAGAGACCGGCGATTCCCGTCACACGAGCTCGATACTCGAGCGAGGGCAAGCGGTGATGCAGTGCATGAAGCAGACGTTGTCGCATGTCGGGGTCGAGACTGCGATCGAAATGGTCAGGGTCCTTGACCTCCTCTTGCTCGTCTTCTGGACGAATCGAACCCACCAGGATCTGCTGCCCCCGACCGTCGGGGCCGCGACTGTCGGGACGAAAATAGATGCCGCCTGCTGCGTCGCCCACGAGTGGAAGCTCGCCGCGTATCTCCCCGGCCGACACGCGATACATGACCTGAACGCGTGTCGGTCGCAACGTCCACGCAAGCTCGAGTCCGGCCATCGCGTTCACCGCGTTACACCAGGGACCGGCGGCATTCACCACCACCGGCGCGTCGATGCGTGAGCGGTCGGCGAGATCTACACCCTGGACGCGCCCTCCCTGGGACCGGACGGCCTCGACGCCGGATCGCAAGCGAACATCGACCCCATCGCGTCGTGCCGCTTCGAGCAGATCCTGATTTGCACCACGCGGATCGGTGCAGTAGCCGCCCTCCACCTCGAACAGGTAACTGTCGTGGTCTGTGCACTCATGATCGTGTTTGCCGCTGAGGTCGAGGGTTGCGCCACAGGTCGATAACGCGGGGTATCGTTCGCGCACCCCTTCGGCATCGAGCATGAGCGCGCGTGCCCCGAGATCGACCATGCGATCGCGTTCGGCTTCCACGGTCTGTCGGTCCTCGCCGAGCATCCAGAGCACACCCGTGTGCTGGAAAGCGGCACGGGGTGAGGAGAGCCCCGTGAACTCCGGCCACTGGCGGTAAATCGTCATTCCGCTCTGGGCCAGTCGGATGATCTCGGTGTGGGTGTAGCGCAGCCGAATGCAGGCTGAGGAGGCCCCCGTCGAGCCCTCGCCGACTCCGGCACCCTTTTCGAGAACCACCACGCGACCCGCGTCTCTGCGGGCCAGCTGGTAGGCGATCGAGAGGCCGATGATCCCGGCCCCGATCACCACGACGTCGGCGTTTTTGGCTGCGGCTCGTGCCATGCGATCAGGTCCTGAACCGTTGGGTTGCCTCCTCTGTGAACCAGTCATTATGTACTACATGTGCCCGTGCGCGGCAGCAGATCCAACTGCGTCACCGCGACGCAACGTTACAGGCCACTAGCGTCAATAGCGTTGTGCGGAACGTTGAGAGTAGGATGTTGCTATACAGCACCAGGGGAGCGTGGGACATGTACGAAGAGATCCTTTACGACGTCGACGAGCGCATTGCGACGATCACATTGAATCGGCCGGACAAGCTGAATGCCGTCACCGACCTGACGCAGCAGGAGATGCGCCATGCGATGGCCACCGCAGAGATGGACGAGGACGTGGTCGGGATCATCCTGACCGGAGCAGGACGGGGATTCTGCGCCGGCGTCGACATGGGGTCGCTCAGTCAGATTCAGGAGGCTGGAGAAATCTCGGCAATGCGCGTGGAAACAGACCTCGAGCGTCTAGAGCCGGGGGATAAGTCGATGGGACCCGACTTTGCCTCCGGGTACGCCTACCTCCTCACCGTGCGGAAACCGATCCTGGCCGCCGTCAATGGTGCGTGTGCCGGCCTGGGGCTGTCCATCGCCATGTTCTGTGACCTGCGCTTCGCATCGGAGAAAGCGGTGTTTCTCACGTCCTTCGCGCAGCGCGGACTCGTCGCAGAGCATGGCAACAGTTGGATACTTCCCCGCTTGATCGGGCCGTCCAGAGCCCTCGACATTCTTTGGAGCGGGCGCAGGGTCAGCGGAGAGGAAGCGGTCACCCTCGGCATCGCCAACCGGGTTTTCCCGCCCGACGAGCTGATCGCGGAGACCCGTGCCTATATTCGGTCGCTCGTGGAGACGGCATCCCCCACCTCGCTGATGCACATGAAGCAGATGGTCTACCGGCATCTCATGCTGGATCTGGGACCGGCGATGAAAGAGATCAACGCCATTCAGGATCGAAGCGTGAGGTGGCCGGACTTCCAGGAAGGCATCGCCTCGTTCGTGGAGCGGCGGCCGCCTCGGTTCCCGCCGCTGCATCCGGACGATTAGGCCACTGCTTCTCGATCTCCACCGGATCATGAATCCCAGTAAAATTATTGGTTAGACGTGGAATGGAGGATGCAGTCCCGATGAAGTTGAAGGCCATTCAGCTCGGCAAGAACAGTGGTCTCAGGGTTTCCGAGCTTTGCCTTGGGACCATGAACTTCGGGGAACCCGGTCGAGGGCATCAAGGGGATTGGACACTCGACATCGATGCGGCGCGGCCGATTTTCCAGGCCGCCATCGAACGCGGGCTGTTTTACTTCGATTGTGCCGATACCTATGGCGTGGGCGCGTACGAGCGGGTGGTGGGCAAGCTGCTCAGGGAGCTGCTGCAGCGCGACGAATACGTGCTGGCCACCAAGATCGCGATGCCGATGGGGCGGGGTGCCAACCAGGGCGGTCTGTCGCGAAAGCACATCATGGAAGGTGTCGACGCATCCCTCGAGCGACTCGGGCTCGACTACATCGATCATCTCGTCATTCACCGTCATCCCCACGGCGTGCCTGGCCAGGCAAGCGTGCCCATCGAGGAGACGCTGGAGGCCCTGCATGATGTGGTCAAGGCGGGCAAGGTGCTCTATCTCGGCGGCTCGTCGATGTTCGCTTGGCAGTTTGCCGAGCTGCAAATGACGGCCGAGATGCATGGCTGGACAAAGTTCATCTCGATGCAGAACCACTACAACCTCATCTATCGCGAGGAAGAGCGGGAGATGAATCCCTATTGCGCCAAGACCGGCGTTGCGCTCACGCCCTGGTCACCGCTGGCGCGCGGGATTCTGGCGGGATCCTACCGAGGCGGCTTCGATGCCGGCAGCACCGATCGCTCGAAAGGCGGCGACCGGGTGCGCACCGAGAGCTTGTACAAAGGTGAGATGGATTTCCAGATTGCCGATCGCGTGGTGGAGGTCGCGGAAAAATACGGGAAGGCGCCGGCGCAGATCTCGCTTGCGTGGATGCTCAATAAGCCCGAGATCTATTCCCCCGTGGTGGGAGTATCGCGCGTTGAGCAGCTTGACCAGCTAGTCGCCGCGGCCGAGATCGAGATCGCGGCGGACGACGTCGTCTATCTCGAAGAGCTCTATAAGCCCGTGCAGAATCTGCTCTCGATCGGGACCTCATAGTCGATCTATCGGACAGCCCGTCGGGCCGCCGGGAACCACGCTTCGGGCATTCCTTCCGCGATCAGCTCCGCTAGATTGAACGGAATGAATCCCGCCTCCCGCGCGACCTCGGTCGTGAAGGACGAGGGTCGGAAGCTTCGCGCGATGATGTACGCCCCCGGATACTGCTTCTCGAAGGTCAATGCGGCATGGAGATTCGTGCCGTCGTCACCCGAGCCGACGACGATGACAGGGTCGTGTCCGTGGCGGTCGATGACGGTCCCGATCTGCTGACGGACAAGGGGGTCGAGGATGTCCCCGTCGATGATTGCACGTTCGTACCCTTCGGCGAATCCGGGTTGCTCCTCGAATTGTCGAGCGCCCTTCGTGGCGTCGAGGTCGACGATCACTACGTCGCCAAATCTGCCGGATGCGTGAAGCTGCAGCTGATGAAGAACGGTTCTGCCGAAGCGGCCGAAGCCGGCGAGGACGACGAGGTCCTTGTGCGGGGTGCTTTCAAAACGCGTGAGGAGTTGGTCCTTCACCAGATGGACCGCTGCAAACTCATGCCCGTTGAAGGTGTCGCACACGCCGGCCACGCTCGAGTCTGCGACGGATTTCATGAACGCAAGGTTCGAGACGTGCGCAACGATGTGATGCTTCAGATCGGGCGCGCGTTCCAGGATCTTCGCTGCGGCGTCGAGGTTGGCGAAGTCGTCCCCCGTGAGCAGCATCACCTGCCGCGCACGCTCGACTCGCAGACTTTCGAGGACCTCGTCACGGGTGATGTCACCCATGATGAAGACGATGCGATGGGCGCGGCGCAACTCGCTGATCAGCGGATGCGCCGGGTTCCGCTCGACGACCACGATGTCACACTTCATGTCTCGTGCGCGCAGGCGCTCGATGTAAACGAGGGAGAGCCGACCCGCGCCGGCGACGATGATGTGGTCGCGGAGTCGCCACGTGCGCAGTCCGAGGGGGGCGATAATCCGCAGCGTCGCTTCGACGAGGGCCGACACGGTGATGAGGGGAGCGAGGAAATAGCTCGCCCACAGCATGATCCGGCCAATGAGAGGGCCGCCCTGCGGCACGCCGAGGTCGAGGCCCCCTACCACGAAGAGGCCCAGTGCGTAATAGGCCTTCGTGGCGACCCCGGATCCGGCAAGGTCCCGCTCGCTGACCTCGACCCCGAGCAGCATGCCGACCAGTCCCGACAGGTACACCGCCAGGAAGGCTGCGCCGCGCCAAATGCCGGGTGCCGGGCGAAACCTGGAAATGCCGGGGGGCGTGGTATTCGATGAGTCCACGGCCGCCTACGTTACGACGGATGCGCATGTGGGTGCAGGAAAGTTCGCCAACTGTTCGCTTTGCCGCCCGTTAGTGGTCATGCCTCACACAGGTGTCGCTTTACAACCTTTTCGTTGAGCTCGATGCCCAAGCCGGGGCCCGTGGGTGGGGTGATGTAACCGTTTTCGAATTTTATCGGCTCTACGAATATGTCGCTGTGGAGGTCGTTGACGTTGTATTCCTGAATGAGGAAATTCGGTGAGCAGGTGTCGAGCTGGATCGCGGCCGCGGCTGCCACTGGACCCACGTACATGTGGGGAGCGATCATTGCGTAATGGGCTTCGGCCATGCCTGCGATTTTCTTGGATTCCAGAATGCCGCCGCACTGGTCGACGTCCAGCTGAATAATCTGTGCGGCCTGTTTCTCGATCATCTCAGCGAATTCGTACTTGGTGACCAGGCGTTCCC
>JAPULC010000084.1 GCA_027295305.1 Gammaproteobacteria bacterium | reverse complement strand
TCTTGATGGGTGCCGGCATCGGTGCCATGCACTACACGGGCATGGCTGCATTGCGGATGGACGCGGTGATGTTCTACGACCCGCTGCTATTCGCTGTTTCGATCGTCGTTGCCGTTGCCTTAGCGACAGCAGCGCTCTACGTGAACGTTCGGGCAAACGAGGGCGATCCCGAATCCCAGATTCACACAGCAACGATTGGAGCTGCTCTCGTGATGGGCTTCGCGGTCTCCGGAATGCACTACACCGGAATGGCGGCGGCATCCTTCTTTCCCGGAGACGGGACCTTCACAGATGGGATGGGGATGAATCCGGGCGTACTCGGAATCTGGATCGCGCTCACCACGTTGCTGATCACGGGGCTCGCCATCGTTGTAACAATGGTCGATCGCCGCTTGGTAGCTGCGGCAGCCTCGGAGCGCGTCACCCGCTCGCGACTCCTCACCGCCATCGAGAACATCTCGGAGGGTTTTGCCCTCTTCGACGCGAACGACCGGGTGATTATTTGTAACAGCACGTATCGCAAACTCGTTTCTGCCAACCCTTCGGATGTCGTACCGGGAAAATCCATCGAAGAGATCCTTCGCGCCGCCGTCGAACAGGGTTTGGTCCCAGAAGCGCAGGGCCGCATCGACGCGTGGGTTGCAGAGCAGGTGTCGCGGCACCGAAGTTCGAGCGAACCTTATTTGCAGCAGCACAGAGGCGATCGCTGGATCCAGATCGACAAGCGCCACGTTGAAGAAGTCGGCACCGTCGCGGTCTATACAGACGTCACCGAGCTCAAGCGCGCCGAAGCAGATTTGGCGCGGGCCATGGACGAATCCGAGAAGGCACGGGATAAGGCCGAGGGCCAGACCCGGGAGGCCCAGCTCCTACATCGCGCAGCCGAGATGGCGGCTGAAACCGACTCGCTCGACGAAGCGTTGCAGCACGTCATAGACATGATCTGCAACCTGACCGGTTGGCCCATTGGACACGTGTACGAACCCGCGGACGGCAACCCCCAACTGTTGGAATCGACCGCTATCTGGCACCTCGAGGATCCTGACGCGTTTTTGTCGTTCAAAGAAGTCACCGAACGGACCCGCTTTTCCATCGGTGAAGGGCTGCCTGGGCGAATTCTCGAATCCGGCGAACCGGCGTGGATCGAAAACGTCCAGACCGATCCGAACTTTCCAAGGGCCAAACTCGTCGACGACCTCGGCGTGAGGGGTGCCTTTGGATTTCCTGTCGCGATCCGCGGCGACGTTGTGGCCGTGCTGGAATTCTTCGCGACGGTCGAGATGTCTCCGGACGAGAACCTGATGCGCCTGATCGACAACGTGGGAGGACAGCTCGGGCGAGTCTTCGAGCGCAAGCGCGCGCAGGAGGAACTGGAAGCGGCGCGCAAAGTTGCCGTAGACGCCAACCGCGCCAAGAGTGCGTTCCTCGCGAACATGAGCCACGAACTGCGCACACCGATGAACGCGATCATTGGTTACAGCGAAATGCTGCTGGAGGATGCGCAGGACACCAACAATGAGGAATTGGCTGGAGACCTCAAGAAGATTCACGGCGCTGGAAAGCACCTGTTGTCGCTGATCAACGACGTGCTCGATCTCTCGAAGATCGAAGCTGGCAAGATGGATATCTACCTCGAGACCTTCTCGATCCCGCAGATGATCGACGAAGTGGTAGCGACGATGGACACGCTGATCCAAAAGAACGACAACCGCTTGAAGGTGACAATCGACCCCACGCTCGGCGAGATGCGAGCCGATGTGACCAAGGTGCGCCAGGCACTCTTCAATCTGCTTAGCAACGCCGCGAAATTCACACGAGAGGGCGAAATTGGCCTCGTCGTGAAGGCCGAAATCGACGACGGCACCGACTGGGTGAGGATGTCGGTCTCGGACTCAGGAATTGGGATTCCGCCCGAGAAAATCGACCAGGTGTTCGAGGAATTTTCGCAAGCCGACGACTCGACGACGCGCGACTACGGCGGCACCGGGCTCGGCTTGCCGATCAGCCGGCGCTTCTGCCAGATGATGGGCGGTGACATCACGGTCGAGAGCACTCCGGGCAAGGGCTCTACCTTTACGATCCGGCTTCCGGCCAAGGTGGGGCGCGCTGTCGAGGATTCCGAAGCCACTGGCGAGCCCCCGAAGGCTGTGACTCCACAGCCGGGCAAGGAGCGCGTCGTGCTCGTGATCGACGATGACCCGAACGCACTCGACCTACTCGGACGCACGCTCCAGGGAGCCGGCATGCGCGTCGTCACCGCGAGCGACGGCCCCGAGGCGCTTAACCTGGCCCGGACGCTTCGCCCGGCGGCCATCACGCTGGACGTCCTGATGCCCGGCATGGATGGCTGGGAAATACTGCGCGAACTGAAGGGCGACCCCATCACCCGTGACATCCCAGTCATCATGGTCACGATGACGGACGACCGGAAGCTCGGCTACGCGCTCGGCGCGACCGAGTTTCTGACGAAACCCGTGCGCCGCGATCAGCTCATCGAGCTACTGGACCGCTACGCGAAACAAGACGGCGGGAGGCGAGCGCTCGTCGTGGATGACATCGCGGAGAACCGCGAGGTGCTGCGTCGCGCGCTCGAGAACGAAGGTTGGAGCGTTAGCGAAGCCAAGAACGGCAGAATGGCGCTCGAAAAAATGGCGGACCCGCCGCCGTCGCTGATCTTGCTCGACTTGATGATGCCCGTAATGGATGGCTTCGAATTCGTGATGGCAATGCGCAAGGTAGAAGCATGGCGCGGCATCCCGATCGTGGTGGTGACCGCCAAGGACGTCACCGACGAAGACCGCCGGCGCTTGAACGGCTATGTTGCGGGACTGATCCAGAAGGGCGGCCTCGATCGCGAGTCGCTGCTCGCGCAAATCCGCGAGCAGGTTACCTCTCTCGG
>JAPULC010000083.1 GCA_027295305.1 Gammaproteobacteria bacterium | reverse complement strand
ACTTGCCGTCCGGTTGGCGCTTTATTCCGCTGTGGATTTCAATTTCGCCCCGACTCCTCCTCCCAACTCGACCGCGAAGAAGCATGCATTGCGCTTGCCGAAATCGAATCACGTCTCGCAGAGCTCGAAAACACCCCATCGAGCGAAGACACGACTGCTAAACAATCCAATTAAGGGGCGCGAGGCCTCACCGCATTGGCATTGTGCCTCGGGTGCGCACCGCTGTTAATTTTTCCACTGTAAAACGCTGCTGTTGTTGACGCGAAGGGCATGCATTCCCTACAGTGTCCGTCTTCCTTCTCTCTTCCGTGCGCCATGACGAATCCTTCCCTCGAAGGAAACTACGCTCCTGTCACCGAGGAAATATCTCGCTACGATCTTCCTGTCGACGGCGCGATACCAATGCAACTCAATGGGCGATATCTCCGCACGGGCCCCAATCCGATCGGTATCCCGGATCGCTACAACCATCACTGGTCTGCAGGACACGGTATGGTGCATGGTGTCGAGCTCGCTGACGGAAAAGCGGTCTGGTACAAGAACCGCTGGGTAATGTCGCCTGAAATATCGAGGCTTCGGGAATCGGAACCCGTTCCTGCGCCCACGAGTCCGACCGCCTTCGATGGTTCGGGAAACACCAACGTGTTCGAACATGCGGGACGTATCTATGCCGTCAACGAACTCTCGCTTCCCTATGAATTGAATCCGTCACTCGACACCGTCAAGCGGGAAGACTTCGGGGGACCCCTGCCGGCAGGCATGATCGCGCATCCGAAGTGGGACAAGGTGAGCGGAGAGATGCACACCATTGCCTACCACTTCGAGCCCCCCTATCTGCGCTATCACGTAGTGGATGCCGATGGGGTACTCGTGCGCACGCAGGAAATCGATGTCGCAGGGCCGGTCATGGTCCATGACTTCGTGATCACCCATACACACGTGGTGTTCTTCGACCTTCCGGTCGTGTTCAACATGGAAGCGGCCATGGGCGGGCATCAATTAACGTACGTATGGGATGAGCTCTACACACCACGCGTGGGATTCAAATCACGCCATGACGATTCACCCGTGACCTGGTGCGAGGTGGACGCCTGCTATGTGTTTCATCCACTCAATGCCTTCGACGACGGTCACCACATCGTCATCGACTTCGTGCGTCACCCCAGCATGTTTCGCGAATGCGTCGTGGGCCCGCGAGAGGGCACCCCCCAGCTGTATCGATGGGTGATCAATACGCGCACCGGACGCGTAGTCGAGGATTGTCTCGACGAACGCGGGCAGGAATTCCCAAGGGCGGATGATCGGCTTACGGGTGCCGAGCATCGATTCGGGTACGCCATCAGCGCGAACGGGGAGAACGACGACGGTTACGGCGGCCGTCACGTTCTCAAGCACGATCTCACGAAGGGCACCACGCGAGAGCACGACTTTGGCCCCGGACACCACGCGAGCGAGATGGTATTCATTCCGGAAAACGCCAAGGCAGGCGAAGACGAGGGCTGGCTCATGGGTTTCGTGTTCGATCGCCAGAGCAACACGAGTTCCCTCGTGATACTCGATGCAAGCGGTTCGCGTCCGACCGCCGTGGCCGTCATCGCGCTACCGCGGCGCGTACCTTACGGCTTTCACGGAAACTGGATCCCAGACTCGGCGTTGCGCTCACGCAGGTGAGACCCTACGCGGCTCGCTCCGTCGCTTCTTCGATGAAGGCAATGAGTTTGTCGACCAACCGGTGAATCGGGCCGGTCTTTTCGATGCAATCATGGGCCCCAGCCTTCATCAGCGCCACCGCGGTGGACACGGCGCAATCCTCGGCCATGCACAACACCGGTGCGTGAGCGCACAGAGACCGCAGGTATCCGAGCAGCTCCAGGATTTCCATGTCGGGAAGCTCGACGTTGGCAACGATGCACACGGCATCATCGGGCTCGAGCAACTCCAGCAACTGTGAAGCGCTCGTGCAATGGATCACGGCGCGATCTACGCCCGCATATCGATGTTGCACACGCGCGGCGATCTGCGCTCCAGGATCGGCCACGTAGACAGATGTCGGATGCAAAGGAGATTCCCGAGGGCCCCGAAAACCCATCGAGGCAAGAACCAGTCGGTGCAACATAGTCGAGAGCCGAACCAGGCGCCCTACGGAATTGCACCTAGCTAGCTTCCTCTTCGTCCTCCACGGAGATCATCATCCTGACGAGATGTGCGAGTGATTTCGTCTGCATCTTGTCCATGACGTGTGCACGATGGATCTCCACGGTGCGTTGGCTGAGACCCAGGTCGATGGCAATGACTTTGTTGGCGTTACCCGCCACGACCAGTCCCAGGACCTCACGCTCTCTCGGGGTGAGTGTGGACAGTCGCTCGAGAATGTCCCGCTTCTGATGCAGAACATCGCGATTACGCGAATCCTCCGCCAGGACCTGCTGCACGCGATCGAGGAGCTCCTGCTCACGAAACGGCTTCTGAATGAAATCCTGAGCACCGCCTCGAATCGCCTGGACGGCCATGGGCACGTCGCCATGCCCGGTAATGAAGATCACGGGCAGCATGGAACGCCGCTCGTTCAATACAGCCTGCAGCTCCAACCCGCTCATCCCGGGCATGCGAATGTCCAGCACCAGGCAACCCGAGCGGTCATCGTCGAAGAGTTGCAGGAACTCATGCGCCGATGCGAATACTTCGGCGTGGAGGTCTACTGACTCCATGAGCATTTTCAGCGAGTCACGCACGGCCTCGTCGTCATCGACGATGAACACGGTCGTTTGTGCTTCGCTCATCGTGGCACTCCGAGCTGGGAGTCGTCGTACTGGGACGCCAGAGGCAAGGTCAACACGAAGATCGCACCGCCGTCAGGGTTCGGCTCGCACTCGAGTCGCCCGTGATGTTCTTCCGCAATCGACTTCGATATCGCAAGACCCATCCCCAGTCCCGTGTCTTTGGTGGTGAAGAACGGTTCGAACACACGCTCCTCCACCTTCGACAGCCCGACTCCCCGGTCCTTTACTCGAGCATACACCCTACCGGCTTGTTCGCCCGTCTCGATGCTCACCGTGACCTCGTCCGTTTCCTCCATCGCTTCCATGGCGTTACGCACGAGGTTCAACAATACCTGCTGCAGCTGAATGGGATCGGCCGACACCGCGAGCACTTCCTCGGATAATCCGAGCTCGATTTGGATGCCGTGATGCCGGGCATCGACCTCGGCGAGCTTGGAGACGTCACGCACCACGTCGTTGAGGTCCACGCGTTCGCGTACGCCTTCATCCTTGCGGACGAAACCGCGCAGTCTCCGGATGACCTCCGCCGCGCGCTGTACCTGCTCTGCACTCTTGCGCAGCGCATCCGACAGCGCCTCGGTGTGCTTCCCATCGCGTTGCGCCATCCGCAGCGCGGCTTGCGTGTAGTTGCTGATGGCGGTGAGCGGCTGATTGATCTCGTGCGCAATGCTTGCGGTCATCTCGCCGAGGAGAGACAGCCTTCCCACGTGCGCAAGATGATCGCGCTGCTCCTCGATCTGGCGTGATGCTTTCGACAGCTCGGCCTCGGTCTCCCGCAATCGAGTGACGTCGTGCACGGTTCCGAGGATTAGGCTCTGACCTTCCAGCGTCACCTCTCGCAGAGAAATGTACGTATCGACGGGCCGACCATCGCTACGTCGGTGCTGCCAGAACAGATATTGCGGTCCGTGGGCAAGCATCTTAGTGAAATGCGCCATGCCGGCGTCCAGCGAGCTGCGCCCATCGGGCTGAGTTTCGGGGGAGAATTCCAGGGGAGACTTGCCAAGCAGCTCTTCTCGATCGCATCCGAGGATTTCACCCAGATGGGCGTTGCAGCCGGCGTAGACCCCATCGCTCAGCAGGAACATCCCTTCGGTAGGGCTCTCGAAGAACGTGTCGATATTGGTCTGGCTCTCCCGCAGGCGTCGCTGCAGCGGTGAAATCACGCGGCCTGAGAGCGCCGCGCCGAGAAAGATCAGCACCACTGTGCTTGCTGTGGATATGGCCCCCGCAACGACGAATGGATAGCGCAGCTCGTCGAGATGGATCTTAGCCAACAGTCCGAGGCCGAGCTCGGGCACCGGGGCAAATGCGGCGAGAACCTCCACTTCGTCGAGATCGACCACCACGCCTGTGCCCGATCGACCGTCTATCACTTCGGCGAGCAAGGCTCCCAATGGAGACGAAAGCGGAAGTGTCGAAGGGTCGCTGTCCGTTGCCCGGGAGCGCAGCAACAGACTCACGTGATCGTCTACTCTACGCGCCAGCAGCAGCTCTCCGGTTTCGCCGAGCTCCCGATAGCCGGCAAACGCGTCGATCACCTGACCTACCGTGGCCCCGAACGCCCCGCCGGCGACATCGGCGTAGGAATACTCTGCATCGAAACGGGCCACCGCGCCGATGAGCTGCGCCTGGCCACGCACGAATTCCTCGAGCCGCTGTTTCTGTTGATTGATCGCCGTTTGATAGAGCGAACCGAGGGTCACCCCGAGAACCACCAGCACCACACTGGAAATGATGAGAGTGAGGGCAATGGTGTTTCGGTCGAACTTCATGCGCCCGACTACATGAACGAGGATGCTTCCTTCTCCAACGCCACCAATCGACGCACCCAGTTGTCCATCAGCAGGAATTCGGAGTCGCCGACCCCGAACAGTTGGGAAAGCTCGCGCAGAAAGCATTCCTCCTCGATCTCGAACGCGCCATCGACATAGCTCAGATGCAGCAGGTTGATGAGCACGATGGTGCGCGCCCGCCGAGTGTCGAAAATACCGTCGATACCGTCGAGCTCTCGGTATTGCGCCTCGGTCTCGAGGGTCAGGTCCATCTCGCGGCGGAACTCGTCCATCATCAGCTCTTCGTTGGGATCCAACAGGCCGTCCGATACCACGACGTTGTGAGCCAGGCCCAGGAGCGCTTCACGTTGTTTTGGCGTCAGTGATTGCAACCACATAGCCGGGGTTCTACTCCATCAGCTCCTGAACAGGCTCTTCTGCCATGGCCTTGCCGATCAGGGTGTAGCTGTTATCGATAAGGGCTGAAACCATGATCCCGACGCAAAGCCACCCGAGGAGAATGAACAGCTTCATCACCCAGGACTGCTCGAGGAAGTCTTCCACGAGATACCACATAGAGGCGCTCCGCGGCGAATGAGGAGGGCGCGAGAATAGCAGAATTGCCGTTCCCGGGCAGCTTCCAGCTAGCGGATCGCATCTACCGCTTGCTCCCAGTTTCGACCGTCGAACGAGGTCAGCTCGACCCGTTCGAAGGCACCCGCATCGACGCATCGAAAGTTCACGCTATAGCCATGCGGGTGGGAGCGCGGCACGTAGAACGGCTTGATACCACAGCGTCGGCAGAAGGTGTGCTGGGCTGTGCCCGTATTGAAGGTGTAGGTAGTGAGCTCCTCTTCCCCCTCCAGGATGGTGAGCGCGTCGGCAGCGACGATCAGGTGCTGATAGCCGCACATCGAGCAGATCGAGCAATTGCATTCGCGCACCTCGACTTGCGACGTGGTGACAACCGTGAACCTCACCGTCCCGCAGTGACATTGTCCCTCTACGACAATCGCACTCATATTTCACTCCAGTCGCGAGCTCGCGCTGCCAGATAACCCCACGTCGAAGGCCTCGGCAAGGCGTGAGCGCCATTTGCT
>JAPULC010000082.1 GCA_027295305.1 Gammaproteobacteria bacterium | reverse complement strand
TGGTCGGGGTGACTGGATTTGAACCAGCGACCACCACACCCCCAGTGTGGTGCGCTACCAGGCTGCGCTACACCCCGACGCGCTCGAATCATACCGAATCCCAGGCGGTGCCGACACTAACGCATGTGGCGAAAGCAGCTCCTCAGCTCGTCCACGAACAACTCCGGCTGCTCGAACGCGGCGAAATGGCCGCCCTTGTCGAGCTCGTTCCAATAGACGATGTTCGGGAAGCGCTTCTCTGCCCAGCGACGCGAGCACACGAAGATCTCCTTCGGGAAAATGCTGCAGCCCGTGGGCACTTCCACCTTGCCTCCGCGTCCACCGCCACCGAAGCTCTCCCAATACAGTCGAGCAGATGATGCGCCCGCGGCGGGAATCCAATACATCATGACATTGTCCAGCAGCTCGTCGCGCGTCAGCACATTCTCGGGATGCCCGTCACAATCCATCCACGACCAGAACTTCTCGACGATCCACGCGGCCTGTCCAACAGGACTGTCGACCAATCCGTAGCCAAGGGTCTGTGGCCGGGTACTCTGCTGTTTCGAGTAGCCCGAGTCCCAATCCTGGTAGTGCTTCATGCCCTCGATGCCCCGCTTCTCGAGGTCGGTGAGGTCATCCATCGTATCCGGATCGGGACGCGCCGAAACCATGTTGAGATGGATGCCGAGACAATGCTCCGAATCATGCGCGCCAATAGCGGTGGTGACGGCGGAGCCCCAGTCACCGCCTTGGGCGACATAGCGCTCATAGCCGAGCCGCTGCATCAACACCGCCCACGCATCGCCAACCCGCTCGACCTTCCAACCGGGTTCCCTCGGTTTGTCCGAGAAGCCGTAACCCGGCAGCGACGGGCAGATCACATGAAACGCATCCGCCGAGTCCCCACCGTGACTGGCAGGGTCGCTCAAGGGTCCGATGACCTTCAGAAACTCCACCACCGATCCGGGCCAGCCATGGGTCATGATCAGCGGCAGCGCGTTCTCCTCCGGCGAGCGAACGTGCAGGAAGTGAAAGCCGAGACCATCGATCTCGGTACGGAAGTTGTCGAACGCGTTCAAGCGCCCGGCGATCCGCTGCATGTCGTAGTCGGCCAACCAGTACTGGCAGAGCGCCTTCGTGTACTCGAGGGGAATCCCCTGTGACCAGTCGTCGGGGGTCTCTCCATCCGGCCATCGCGCACGGGTCAGCCGCTCACGCAGATCCTCGATCTGGGCCGCGTCGACGGTGACGGTGAATGACTCGATCGCATCACTCATGTCGGATCCTTTTTCGTTCTTGGCAGTCGTGTCATCCTATCAGCAACAGCCACGTGGACAGAAATGGGGAGGCAGCGATGGCAGATCCCACACCCGGCACCCAGGAATGGCTCGATCAGGTGGTGGAAGAGATTCTCGAGCCCGATCGAGCGATCATCGATCCACATCATCATCTCTGGCAACGAGGCGGCTTCGACTACGTCCTCGCGGATCTCTGGGCCGACACCGAGTCGGGCCACAACATCGAGAAGACAGTGTTCGTGCAGTGCGGTGCAAGTTACAGGGAGAGCGGTCCAGAGCACATGCGCCCTCTCGGTGAGACCGATTTCGTGGTGGCGATCGCGGAGGACAGCGCAAAGGGCGGCGGCGCCGAGATTGCGGGTATCGTCGGGCGCGCGGATCTCCGCCTCGGCGATTCGGTCGAGGAGGTATTGAGCGCACACGAAGAGGCAGGGCACGGACGCTTCAGGGGCATTCGTCACTCCGCGGCGCACGCAACGCATCCGGATACGCTTTCAATCCCAGGCCGCGCGCCCGCTGGACTCTATGCGGACAACAATTTCCGCGACGGTGTGAAAGCCCTGGGACAGCTGGGCTACAGTTTCGACGCCTGGCACTACCACTATCAGAACGCAGAGTTCGCCGATCTTGCCGCATCCGCTCCCGGCACCACCATGATCCTCGATCACTTCGGTGGGGTGCTGGGGGTGGGTCCGTACGATGGCAAGCGGGAGGAAATCTTCGAACAGTGGAAGCAGGACATCGCGCTCATCGCGGAGCGCGAGAACGTGGTCGCCAAGATCGGCGGCCTCGCGATGCCGGATAACGGCTTCGGGTGGAATCTGCGCGACACACCCGCAACCTCCGACGAGCTCGTAGCGGCGCACAAGCGTTACTACCTTCACACCATCGAGTGCTTCGGCCCCCGGCGGTGCATGTTCGAGAGCAATTTTCCGGTGGACAAGCGTTCCATTTCTTATCCCGTGCTCTGGAACGCTTTGAAG
Organism: Gammaproteobacteria bacterium; assembly: GCA_027295305.1. Taxonomy (GTDB): domain Bacteria; phylum Pseudomonadota; class Gammaproteobacteria; order Pseudomonadales; family Azotimanducaceae; genus JAPULC01. Next base: position 6,383 of record JAPULC010000082.1, on the reverse strand, counting down.
AAGATTGCCGCGGGCTTCTCGGAGGATGAGAAGCAAGCCATGTTCTACGGGACGGCGGCACGCGTGTATCGGCTCTGAGTGAGGAGAACATTCGCCACGCGACGAGAATTGGGGGCTGACCCCTTCAGGCTTTGAGGACGACCAGCACCTCTTCGAGCTCCGAGATCATCTGCTTGATGAGGAGCCGGTATTGGGTCTGGTCTTCACGCCCTTCGTCGCCCTGCATGCGCTGGCGGGCACCGCCGATGGTGAAGCCCTGATCGTAGAGCAACGAGCGGATCTGGCGGATGGTGAGCACATCCTGGCGTTGGTAGTAACGACGATTACCGCGTCGCTTCACGGGCTTCAGCTGAGGGAATTCCTGCTCCCAGTAGCGCAGCACGTGTGGCTTGACGTTACAGAGGTTGCTGACTTCACCAATGGTGAAGTAGCGCTTCCCGGGTATGGGAGGCAGCTCCTCGTTATTGCTTGGTTCCAGCATAGCCTTCCACTCTGGCCTTGAGCTTTTGCCCTGGACGGAAGGTCACCACCCGTCGTGCGGTGATGGGTATCTCCTCGCCCGTCTTCGGATTGCGTCCCGGTCGCTCGCTCTTGTCCCTGAGATCGAAGTTCCCGAAACCCGACAATTTCACCTGCTCGTTGCGCTCGAGCGAGGCTCGGACCTCCTCGAAGAAGAGCTCCACGACTTCCTTCGCCTCGCGCTTGTTCAGACCGAGTTCCTCGAACAGTCTGTCGGCCATCTGAGCCTTGGTGAGCGCGGGCAAGCTAACTCTCCCTATCTGAGCTGCGCATCGAATTCACGCGTGAGAGCCAGGACCACCTGATCCATGGTGACGCCCACTTCTTCATCAGTAAGAGTGCGTGATGGATGCTGTAACGTCAAGCCCAGAGCCAAACTTTTCTTAGCGGAATCAATACCTTCCCCGTGATATAGGTCAAACAATGTGAGGTCTGTGAGCCCCTCCCCGGCGGCCTCGCGGCAGCAACGCCGAATGGCTGCCGCAGGGCAGTCGCGGTCTACCACGATGGCAATATCGCGCCTGACGGAGGGGAATCGCGAGGGTTCCGCGTATTTGGGGACATCCTTCGCGACGAGCCCATCCAGGGCCAACTCGAACAGATAGATGGGTTCGGATATGTCGAGCTTCTGCTGGATCTCGGGGTGCATCCGGCCCATCAGCCCGATCAGCTCGCCATTGCGGCGAATCCCCGCGCTCTGGCCGGGATGCAGGGCGGGATGGACGGCTGACTCGAACTGGAAACGATCCAGTTCACCGGTCAGGCCCATCAGACTCTCGAGATCGCCCTTCAGGTCGAAGAAGTCCGTGGGCTCGCGGTCTGCGGCCCAGCTCTCCGGATGGCGGGGGCCCATCACCACCCCACCCAGTTGAAAGTCCTGATTCAAGCCGCTGTCCAGCTGACGAAACGTCCGCCCGATCTCGAACAGACGGATCCGGGCCTGCTGACGATTCAGGTTGCCGAGCAACGCTCTCACGAGCCCCGGCCAGAGACTGGTCCGCATCACCGATACGTCCCGAGACAGCGGGTTCACCAGTTTCCGGGGAGTGATCTGCGGATCGAGCAGATCCTGCATGGGCGGATCGATGAAGCTGTAGGTAATGGCTTCGCAGTATCCACGGGCCGCGAGGTGATGGCGAAGCGTCGACGGCGTCACCCGGGTCTCGTCGGCGGGCTTCAAATGCATGAACGCGCTGGGGACCGTATTCGGGAGGTTGTTGTAGCCGTAGATACGGCACACCTCCTCCACCAGATCTGCTTCGCGTTCCAGATCAAAGCGATACGATGGCGCTACGACTTCCCAGGTCACCCCTTCATCGCCCTCGTCACGACCACTGACTTCCAGACCAAGCCGATGAAGCATGGAATCCACGTCGTTCACCGCAACTTCGGTACCCATCATTAGGTTTAGCCGAGCCGAGCGCAGCCTGATATGCCGCTCGTCGGGTAGATGCGCCCGGGAGACTGCCTCGGTGACCGGTCCCGCCTCGCCGCCCACGATATCGAGCAGCAGCTGGGTGGCGCGCTGGAGCGCCGGATGCTGAAGCTCGAAATCCACCCCCCGCTCATAGCGATAGGAAGCATCGGTCTGGATGCCATAGCGCCGCGCGCGGCCGGAAATCGCGAGGGGCGCGAAATACGCGACTTCCAGGAAAATGTCCCGGGTCACGGCCCCCCCAGGGGCGGGGGACACCTGTATTCCGCTACGCTCGCCCCCCATGATCCCGGCCATGGCGACCGCACCGTCCGCATCGGTGATGAGAAGGGTGTCGGGGCTCAGATCCACCCTTTGCCCATCGAGAAGGGTGATCTCTTCGCCTTCCTTCGCCATGCGCACGACAATGCCGCCACGAAGGCGGCCGAGGTCGAACGCGTGCATAGGCTGACCGAGCTCGAGAAGCACATAGTTGGTGACATCCACCACCGGATCGATGGAGCGCAGCCCCGAGCGCCTGAGACGCTCGCGCATCCACAATGGCGTGGGTCGGGTAACGTCGACCCCGCGAAATACGCGCCCGAGATAGCGCGGACAGCCGTCAAAGGCTTCGATAGTGACGGGGAACGCATCCTCGAGCGTCGCGGGGACTTCGCGAATCTCCACTTCCGTCACCGGCAAATCGTTCAACACCCCTACTTCGCGCGCAAGCCCGCGGATTCCGAGGCAATCCCCGCGATTGGGCGTGAGATCGATATCGATGCTCACATCATCCAGCCGCAGAGCCAGCACCGCGTCCTGCCCCACCGTCGCGTCCTCGGCAAGCTCGAGCAATCCGGGTGATTCGTCCTCGATACCCAGCTCCTGCCCCGAGAGCAGCATGCCGCTGGATTCCATGCCTCGAAGGCTCGCCTTCTCGAGGGTCTCGCCACCAATGCGCGCACCCACCCTGGCAAAGGGCGCCTTGAGTCCCACCCGCACATTGGGCGCACCGCAAACCACCTGAAACGTCTCGCCGCCGTCGCTCACCTGACACACCCTCAGGCGATCTGCATCTGGGTGCGCCTCGACCTTCGTCACCTCTCCCACGACCACGCCCTCGATTTGCTGGCGAGCCACCGGATCAGTGGACTCTACTTCGAGCCCTCCCATGGTCAGCTGCTCGACGAGCGCCTCGGAGGAAATATCCGGATTCACCCACTCGCGCAGCCAGGCTTCACTGAATTTCATGACGGGTGCCCTGCCCCGGCTTTCATCTGAACTGCTTCAAGAAGCGCACGTCGTTCTCGAAGAACACGCGCACGTCGTCCACCTTGTAGCGGAGCATCGTCATGCGATCGACGCCGAAGCCGAACGCAAAGCCCGTGTATCGCTCGGAGTCGATGCCACTCATCTCGAGGACCTTCGGATGCACCATTCCGCAACCCATCACCTCGAGACGTCCGCTGTACCCACAGGTGGAGCAGCCCTCTCCACCGCAGTGCACGCATCCCACGTCAACCTCCGCTGACGGTTCCGTGAAGGGGAAATAGGACGGCCGGAAGCGCACGTCGAGATCTTGCTCGAAGAACAGCCGAAGAAACTCGGCGACCGTGCCTTTGAGATCCGCCATGCTGATCCCTTCGTCCACGACGAGCCCCTCGACTTGATGAAACATGGGCGTGTGACTCGGGTCGGGTGAGTCGCGCCGATATACGCGTCCAGGGCAGATCACTCGAATGGGTGGCTCGCAAGATTCCATCACGCGCACCTGAACCGGTGAGGTGTGTGTGCGCAATACCATGCCGTCTTCGAGATAAAGCGTGTCCTGCATCGCGCGCGCGGGATGATGAGGCGGCATGTTGAGCGCCTGGAAATTGTGGTAGTCGTCCTCGATCTCGGGTCCGTCCACCACGTCGTATCCCGCGCCGACGAAGATCTCTTCGATTCGCGAAAGCGCCTGGGTGACCGGGTGCACACTTCCGGTCTGTTCACCGCGACCAGGAAGTGTCACGTCGACTACCTCGTCGGTGAGCTGACTCTGAAGTTGGTCGGTTTCGAGAAACCCACGCCGGATATCGATCAGACTTTGCACTCGCTCTTTCGCCGCATTGATGCGCGCACCGGCTTGGGGCCGCTCATCAGCGGGAAGCCGACCGAGATTGCGCAGAAGCGCGGTCAACTCGCCTTTGCGTCCGAGATAGCGCACGCGCATTTCATCGAGCGCCTGCGGATCCTGCGCGGCTTCGATTTCCTGGCTGGCGTTGGCGAGGATCTCATCGGTGTCGATTGCCATTGCATTGACCTCACGTAAATGGTGTCAGTCGCGACTCGCGGGCAGCGCCCCATCGACCTTCCCGGGATGCATGGTCTTCTGACACCATTTTCTGTACGCATACTTCGCCCGACCGGGAAGCCCTGATTGCTCGGCCCCAGCAAGACGACGAAGTATTTGACTGCTCTCAGGCTGCCAGCGCGCTCTTGGCCTCTTCGGCGAGCACCTGAAACGTGGCCTTTTCGTTTACCGCGAGATCGGCAAGCACCTTTCGGTCGACATCAATCGCCGCCTTTTTGAGGCCGGCGATAAATCGACTGTAGGAAAGCCCCTGCTGGCGTGCGGCGGCATTGATGCGAGCGATCCAGAGACGGCGAAATTGGCGCTTGCGCTGGCGACGGTCGCGATACGCGTTGACACCTGCGCGCACCACCGCCTGCTTGGCTACCTTATAGCTGCGGCTTCGCGCACCGTAGTAGCCCTTGGCCTGCTTCAGGATCTTTTTGTGTCGGCGCCGAGCGTTGACGCCGCGTTTTACTCTAGGCATGGCGTCCTCCTCGCTATCGCGCCTTGTGCGGCAACATGCGCCGCACGGCCCGATTGTCCGCGGGGGAGGTCGCCTGCAAACCACGCAGCCGACGCTTACGGCGCTGCTTCTTCTTGGTGAGATTGTGGGCTCGGAATGTCTTCCGATGCTTGAAACCGGTGGCGGTGCGGCGAAAACGTTTGGCCGCGCCCCGGTTGGTTTTCAACTTGGGCATTTTCAACTCCGCAATTTATGTTGTTCTGGTTCCACCGAGGGTTGCGTTGGCCCCGGGTGGCCATTCATTTTTTTGGTTTTTAGTTTTTCTTCTTTCCTTTCGGGGCCATTACCATGGTGAGCTGTCTGCCCTCCATCTTCGGCATGGCCTCCACCACGGCGAGCTCTTCTAAATCGGCTTCGATCCGCTTCAATAGTTCCATGCCGAGTTCCTGATGGAACATCTCCCGGCCCCGGAATCGCAACGACACCTTCGCTTTGTCACCATTTTCGAGAAAGCCCTGCAGCTTGCGAAGCTTTACGTCGTAATCCGCCTTCTCCGTCCCCGGGCGAAACTTCATCTCCTTGACCTGAATCTGCTTCTGTTTTTTGCGCTGCGCCGACTTCGCCTTCTTCTGCTCGAAGACGTGTTTCCCGTAATCCATGATCTTGCAAACCACGGGATCGGCCAGCGGTGCAATCAACACCAGATCCAACTCGCTCTTTCTCGCTTCGTCCAGAGCATCTTCCCTGGACACGATGCCAACTTGCTCCCCATCGGCACCGATCAACCTGACAGGAGTGGCAACAATCGCCTCATTGACGAGGGCCCTCTCCTCTCGGCGTCTAGCTGTGGCTCGCTTAATATCGAATCTCCATGGTCAAATTGGGTCGAACGCAGCCGCGCCGCCATGAAACATCACGTGGCAAGCCAGGCAGTGTCGAGCTACCTGAGCCCCGAGACCGACCCCACGGCCCGGCGCCCACATTGATTCTAATCAGTGAAATCCGAACAGACAACCCTGCTGGACACGCTAAGCCTTTGTCACACAAGGCAATAAAGATAGTCCTGTCCAGAATGCGTGCATTCTGGGCAGGACTAGCGATCCGGGGCATGGATGCCCCGGCATTTTCCGCTTTTCCAGAAGCTCAGCTGCAGGAAAAGCAAGGAAAATGGGAGCTTCCGCAAACCGCGTTTGCGGAAGCGGAGAGGAAATTGCCAGGGACGGCAATTTCCGGAAAAGAACGAGCCAAACATGGCCGCGTCGCTCGTCACGCCCCCAGATTCAGTGCCCATCGGCGGCGGCGCCCTTGAATATCGCACCTCGATTGAGGAATTCCACGAGCTGATCCGGCGGCAGCGCCTTGCTGAAGAGGAAGCCCTGACCGACGTCGCAGCCGAGCTGCGAGAGATAGTCGCGCTGCCACTCGTTCTCCACCCCTTCGGCGATGAGCTCCTTGCCCAGGGCTTTGGCGAGGGCAACGATGGCCTCTACCACGGAGCGCGCATCGGCGGAGCTCTCGAGGTCGTCAACGAAGGACTTGTCGATCTTGATGGCGTCGAAGGGCAGGCTCCTCAGGTACCCGAGGGAGGAATAGCCGGTTCCAAAATCGTCCAACGCGATGCCCACCCCCAGCTTGCGCAACGCATCGAA
>JAPULC010000081.1 GCA_027295305.1 Gammaproteobacteria bacterium | reverse complement strand
ACGCCTAGATCATTCTTGTCGCCGAGCGCATCCAGCACTGCCGCGGGAATGGCGCCAATGCCTGTTTGAATGCATGCGCCATCTGCCACCAGCGTCGCCACATGACTGCCAATGGCGCGCGCCACCGAATTGGTTTCTGCCGCCGGATATTCCGGGATCGAAGTCGAGGTTGGAAACGCATAGTCGACTCGCTCTCGCGGCACTCTCGGTGCGTCGGGAAGCCGTGGTAGGTCCGCGTTCACTTCCGCCAGCACGGCGCCCGCGTTGTCGATGACCGCCTCGAGGAAATCCACGTTGGGCCCCGGCGTATGTGCATTTCCATCCGCGGCGGCGAGCTGAATGATCGTGAGATCGAAGGGTTCGCAGTCTCTCAGGTACTCGAATACCTGACGCATCTGCATCGGTATCAGTGCCACGCGCCCCTCCACGAATGAATCGCGCAGCTGCGGCGTCAGAAAGAAGACCTCCATGCGCGCGTTCGGGTGGAGTGTCGTGAAGTCGGTGACATTGACGCCGGGAAGCGGAAACTGCACGAACGTGACGCCGTCGGCGCACGCTGGATTTTGCTTCAGCGCATCGATGATCCCGCGGGGCTCGTTGGTGCTTCCGCCGACGTAGACACGCATCCCGGGTTCGAACAGGCTCGGGAGATCGTTTGATTCGAGGGTCCGGGTCACGGTCGTGGGAGCCTGATTCTCATTCGGCTATTGTCTCGAAAACGCATCCACCTGCCAGCGCTTTGACGTCGTTTGGGCTGCAGTGTTGTTTAAAGGTACACAAGTCCTTCAGACTGAGGCAGATGAAGAGGGAGTTCATCTACGAGGAAGCGCCGTTTCCGTCCTGTCACGGCGCCACGATAGAAGCCGTGCCCGGGGGGCTCGTCGTTGCCTGGTTCGGCGGTACGCAGGAGAAGCATCCGGATACCGAGATCTGGCTCTCGCGTCGGAGCGAATCCGGCTGGAGCCCGCCCGAGAAGCTGACGCGCGAGAGCCATGCGTGCTGGAATCCGGTGCTCTACGACGATGCGGGGCGTCTCTTGCTGTTCTACAAGGTGGGACCGAGCCCGCGAGCGTGGTGGGGCCGCACGATGTTCTCGGACGACGGCGGTACCCGATGGTCTGAGGCCGCGGACCTGCCGCATGGACTGCTTGGGCCCATTCGCAGCAAGCCCGTGCGCCTTCCCGATGGGCGTGTGCTCTGCCCTTCGAGCACCGAGGACGATGGCTGGCAGGTTCACCTCGAGTGGTATTCGCGCAAGGGTTGGTTGCGGACGGCGTCGGTGGAGGACCCCGAAGCCCTCGGGGCCATCCAGCCGACGGTGCTCGTTCACACGGAGGCACACATTCAGCTGCTCTGCAGAACGCGCTCGGGTGTTCTGGCGGCGTCGCATTCACGAGACAGTGGCATCACCTGGAGTCCCCTGGAAGCTACAGCGCTTGTGAACCCGAACAGTGCCGTCGATGCGGTAGGCCTCACCGATGGCCGATTCGTGCTGGTTCACAATCCCACCAGCAAGCCGGAGGAAAGTTGGGGTGGGCTTCGCACGCCACTAACGATTTCTGTAAGTCGCGACGGCGCGCACTTCGAGCAAGTGGCGATACTCGAGGAGGCGCCGGGTGAGTACTCCTATCCGGCGGTCATTGCTGCGCCTGATGGAGGTGTTGATGTCGTCTATACCTGGCGGCGTAGCCGCATCCGCTACGCCCATCTCGCGGCAAGCGAGCTCGAAAATTGATCGAGTCTTCCGCGCCCATTGCGACGACGCTTGTCGAACTGGGCTGCGCATCACTTTTGCAGTGTTCCGATAGAAGAGAATATTTTCGCCGAGGTCAAAAGGGGATCGCCGGGCAGACTGATGGAGAGTCATACATGAAACGCGCACTCATTGCGGGCTGTCTCTTGCTCGCGCTTGGGCCGTTCGCTCATGCCGAGCGGCTGATCGGGACGAATTGGGTGTCGGGCACACTCAGTTATCTCAATTTCGAAAACGTAGGTCCCATCGACAATGGCTGGGCGGTCAACCTGCGCGGCAATGTCAAGGTGACGGATAACATCGACGTGCAGGGCGGATTCAGCTACGCGTGGGCAGACGATGGCGGTGCAGATCTGAACGTGACCACTGTCAGCGGCGACGCGATCGTGTCGTTGAAGCCCGGCAGCAACATCAATCCGTTCGTGCGCGGCCGTGTGCTGATCGCATTCGCCGACGTCGATCTTGGATTCGCTCAGCGCGACGATACCGAGGTCGGTGTTGGCGGCGGCATCGGTTCCGAGTTCAGCATGGGTGCTCAAGGTGTGCTGCAAGTCGAGGGGGATTACTTCGTGATCGACGGCGATGGAAGCTTCGCGATCGACGGCCGCTTTGCCCACGCCTTCACGCCGAAGCTTCTCGGCACTGCTGGGCTCGGTTTCAACTTCGATAGCGAGACCCTCGCGATCACGTTTGGTGTCATCTACAGAATCGGACGTTAGTATTTGCCGTTGCGCCAGTGGGGGAATGCCAATGCGTGGTCTCGACGGAAGATGCGCCATCGTCACCGGAGGAGCTCGTGGTATCGGGCGCGCCATTGCGGAGCGGTTGGCCCTCGAGAAATGCAGCGTGGGGCTCTTCGACATCGACAGCGATCTGGGCGCGCAGACGGCGGAGGAGATCGGCACCTCGACGGGCGGTCGTGTTCGGTTTTTCGCCACGGATATCACCGACTACGAAGCGGTGCGCGCCAGCGTGACGGAATTCGAGTCTGTGCTGGGTCCGACGGAGATCCTCGTCAACAATGCAGGCTGGGATCGGATGTTGAACTTTCTCGATTCCGGTCCGGAGCTGTGGCGTCGGGTCATCGACATCAATCTCTACGGCCCGATTCATCTGCATCACGCGGTGCTGAAGGGCATGGCGGAGCGGGAGTTCGGGCGTGTGATCAACATTGCGTCCGACGCGGGCCGCGTGGGATCTTCCGGGGAGGCCGTGTATTCGGCGTGCAAGGGCGGCATCATCGCGTTCTCTAAAACCGTGGCGCGGGAGCTGGCACGGCGCGGCGTTACCGTGAACACCGTCTGCCCGGGGCCCACCGACACACCGTTGCTTCAGAGCATGGCGGTGGACGGCGGCCTCGGCGAGCGCATCGTGCCGGCGCTGGAGCGGGCGGTGCCCATGCGTCGCATCGGCCAGCCGCAGGACTATCCCGGGATCGTGGCGTTTCTTGCCAGCGACGATGCTGGATTCATTACGGGACAGACGATCAGCGTCTCGGGCGGGCTCACGATGGTGTAACGGGCGGGGAGTACCTCGTAGGAGCGGCTTTAGCCGCGATTGGTGCATCTTGCGGGGCCACGGAATCGCGGCTAAAGCCGCTCCTACAGCGGGATGTTGCAGTGCAGACAGGAGGGGGACCGATGAGCTATCAAGACATTCTCTACGAGGAAACGGACGGGGTCGCACGCATCACGATCAACCGACCGGAGATCATGAATGCATTTCGCGGCATTACCGTGGACGAGTTGATCGATGCGCTCCATCGGGCGGCATGGAACGGTGACATCGGCGTGATCGTGCTCGCGGGCGCAGGGGAAAGGGCATTTTGCACGGGCGGCGATCAGTCGGCACACGATGGGGCCTACGATGGACGCGGAACCATTGGCATGCCGGTGGATGAGCTCCACAGTGCGATTCGCGACGCGCCGAAGCCGGTGATCGCTCGCGTGCAGGGATACGCCATCGGCGGCGGCAATGTATTGGCGGCGCTCTGCGATCTCACCATCGCATCGGAAGCTGCCCAGTTCGGTCAGGTGGGACCGAAGGTGGGGTCGGTGGACCCTGGATTCGGTACCGCGTACCTCGCGCGCGTCGTGGGAGAGAAGAAGGCAAAGGAGATGTGGTATCTCTGCCGGCGCTATACGGCAACCGAAGCCCTCGAGATGGGGCTCTGCAATGTGGTGGTGGCCGAGGGCGAACTCGATCAGGAGATCGATCGTTGGTGTAAGGAGTTGCTCGAGCGCAGTCCCACCGCCATTGCCATTGCGAAGCGCTCGTTCAACGCGGACACCGACCACATCAAGGGAATCGGTAATCTCGGGATCGAAGCGCTGGCACTCTTCTATCAGACCGATGAGTCGAAAGAAGGCGTGCGTGCGTTTCTCGAGCGGCGCGCGCCCGAGTTCCGAAAGCATCTGAAATGAAAGACGAAAGCGCCAGAGATGGCGCACGAAGACGTCATGACGCTCGCTCTCGGCTCCGTGCGTAGATCGAATTCGAGGCGAGAACGCTTGAAGCAGCGCGTGTTGATTATCGTGGTCACTCTAGGCGCGGCTTGCGCGTGGGGAGCCCCCGCGCCGACGGAATACTTTGCCGCGCTTCCAACGTTTGCCGGCCTTGACCTTGCCCCGGACGGAAAGCGCATCGCGATGCTGCGCGTATTCAACGGTCGCTACCACCTGAACGTCGTGAATGTGGAGGATGGCACGAGCGAGCTGCTGCTGGCCGGAAATAGACGGCGCTTTCGCTGGTGCCGCTTTGCCAACGACGAGCGCATTCTCTGCGCCACCGATCGGGCCGGCGATGCCCGGGATCGGATTCGGTTGCAGGCTGTAAATGTCGATGGTTCAGGCAAGCTCACATTGCGCCCCGCTGCGCTAGGCGAGGGCACGGTCGGGCGGATGGCATTCCAGGGAGACGTGGTCAGCTGGCTCGGCGATGATCCGAATCATGTTCTGCTTGCTGTGCAGGTCGATGCGTCGAGCGTGAACATCGTTCGCGTGAACATCTACAGCAATGCACAGGAGCCGCTGGAGACGGGTCTGCCATTGCTCCATTCCTGGCACGCTGACGGCCAGGGTGAGGTGCGAGTCGGGTCGGGCCTCATCGGTGCTGACTTTCGCTGGGTCGGGCGCCCCCCGGGGGCCGAGGGTTTCACGCAACTGCTGGATGCGCGTGGGCAGGATCTGACCCCTCTGGGGGTACTCGGGGTCTCCGCGAACGGTGCCGCGTTTTATTCGGCGTTGCGCGGTAGTAGCGGGCGCATCGGCGTGTACGAGCTGTCGGTTGCGGATGGGAACATCACCAGGCAGTTGCTCGAGGACCCACGCTTCGACTTCACCGGTAACCTCGCCTTCGCATCCGATGGATCGCTCTTTGCGGCCTTTCACACGCGCGACTTGCCGACTGTGCGGCTTTTAGACCCCGGTTGGCAGGCCCGGATGGATGCGATTCGGGAAGTCGTGCCCGATGACGTCTTGTTGCCGGTGAGCTGGGATCGAGATGGGGTGCGCATGGTCGTTCGGGGCCTCAGTGCCGGCCAGTCGTCGAGCTATTACTTCTACGATTATGAGACCCGGGACTTGCTGCGCCTTGGCGGGAGCCACCCTCACTTGGGGGAGCACGGCAATGTGCGCGCAGTGGAGTATCAGGCGCGAGATGGCCACTCGATCCCAGCCTATCTGACCCTACCGCCGGGTCGCTCTCCGCGTCGCTTGCCCGCGGTGATCATTCCCCACGACGGTCCGGCGGCGAGAGTCAGCGCTGAATTCGATTACCTCGTTCAGTTTCTCGCGAGTCGCGGATACGCCGTGCTGCAGCCAAATTTTCGCGGCTCAACGGGCTACGGCCGACAACATCTCGAGGCGGGTCTGGGACAGTGGGGGTTGAAGATGCAGGACGATGTCGTCGATGGGATCGAGTGGCTGAAATCCCAGGGCATCGTCGATTCAGGTCGTGTCTGCATTCTCGGGCGAGGCTACGGCGGCTACGTCGCGCTGATGGCTTCCATCAGGACTCCGAGCAAGATCCGATGTGCCGTCAGCGCCGGTGGTATTTCCGATCTCAGGGCGATGTTGGGGAACCTGCGTTCGTTTGGCTTCGATCGGCTGAACAGAAGTATGATATTGCGTGGCATGCGCGGTTGGTCGCGACTGGATGTCAATTCACCCCTCTATAACGCGCAGCGCGTGGATGTGCCTGTGCTGGTGATGCATGGTGAGGCCGATCGCGTGGTGCCGGTGAATCAGTCGCGGCGACTGGCACGGGCCCTTGCGGCGGCGGGGAAAGCCTATCGCTACGTGGAGCAACCTGGCGCAGATCACGCGCTCAGTGTCGAAGCGCACAGATTGCAGTTTCTCGAAGAGGTGGAAGCCTTTCTGGCTTTTTATCTGTGACTCGAGGCTAGGTCGAGCCGCCTCCGCCGTCCCTTGGCAGCGCAGGCACCGGGAACGGCATGACGTTCTGGCCTTTGGTATCGGTGACCTTGGCCTGGCCCTCCTTCTCCACCTCGTCGATGCGGATCACGGCATGCATGGGGATGAAGCTTCGCTCGACGCCTTCGAATTCGTTGCGCAGACGCTCTTCGCCGGGATCGATCACCACCTGTGATTTCTCCCCGAAGATGTAGTCCTCTACCTCGATGAAGCCGTAGAGATCGCTCTGATAGATGCTGTGAGCGTAGACCTCGTAAACCTGTCCCTGGTTGAAGAACTGAATGCGATAGATGGTCTCGTCTGCCATGGTCGATTCCGGCTTGCCGACTAAAGAGATTATCGCAAAAGCCGGCTCCGCCCGCTCTTGCTGGGTCGCGTCCGCGCATCACCCTGTACTCCCGTTATATAGAGACCTCTGCAACCTTTGCAAGCCTCGCGGTGGCGAATGGCGCTATAATTCGCGCCCTTTCAGTCACTTGGACCCACCGAGAGCGTGACCGGCAAGCTCTACATCGCCACCCAAGGCTGCCAGATGAACGAATACGACTCGGCACGGATGGCGGATCTGCTGTTTGAAAGCCATGGTCTCACCGCGACGGACGATCCGGCCGAGGCGAGCGTGTTATTGCTCAATACCTGCTCCATCCGGGAGAAGGCGCAGGAGAAGGTGTTTCACCAGCTCGGCCGCTGGAAGCAGCTGAAAGCGCAGCGTCCGGAGCTCGTGATTGGCGTCGGTGGCTGCGTCGCGAGTCAGGAAGGTCAGGCCATCATGCAGCGTGCGCCCTATGTGGACATCGTGTTCGGGCCCCAGACCCTGCACCGCCTGCCGCAGATGCTGGATGACCTGCGAGACCGGCCGGGCAAAGGCATCGTTGACGTGAGCTTTCCAGAGATCGAGAAGTTCGACCGCCTCCCGGCACCCAGCGTGGACGGCCCAACGGCGTTCGTCTCAGTGATGGAGGGCTGCAACAAATTTTGCACGTTCTGCGTGGTTCCATACACCCGCGGCAGGGAAATCAGTCGACCGGTTGAGGGCGTGATCGAGGAGGTGCGCCATCTTGCCCGCCATGGGGTGCGTGAGGTCACTCTGCTCGGCCAGAACGTGAATTCCTATCGCGGCGAGATCGACGCCGATAAGGCCGATCTGGCGGAGCTCATCCATTACGTGGCCCACGTCGACGGCATAGAGCGCATCCGCTTCACCACCTCGCATCCCCTGGTTTTCGACGACAATCTGATCGAAGCATTCGCGGCCGTGCCGGAACTCGTGGACCACCTTCATCTTCCGGTGCAGTCGGGATCGGACCGAGTGCTCGCCTTGATGAGGCGTCGTCACACGGTCCTGGAATACAAATCCAAGATCCGTCGATTGCGCGACGTGCGTCCCGACATCAGTCTCTCATCGGACTTCATCGTCGGTTTTCCGGGAGAGACAGAGCGAGACTTCGAGAACACGATGGACCTGATCGCGGAGATTGGATTCGATACTTCCTTCAGCTTCATCTACAGCCCCCGCCCGGGGACTCCGGCAGCGCAGCTTGCGGACGACACGCCGCAGGACGTGAAACGCGAACGCCTGGCAATCCTCCAGCAACGCCTTCGCCAGCAGGCGGATCGGATCAGTCGGCGCATGGTGGGCACGACCCAACGTATTCTGGTGACGGGGCGCGCGCGTAAAGATCCGGGACAGCTAGCCGGGCGAACCGAGAACAATCGCGTGGTCAACTTCCGCAGCAGCGACACCTCGGTGGTGGGCAACTTCGTCGATGTCGAGATCACCGAGGCGCTGCCCAATTCGCTGCGGGGTACCGTTGACAGCCCTTCCATGCGGATTAAGCTACCGCTGAGCGTCTGAGTTCAGGAAGCATTTGAGCATCGAAGAGCAGGCCTACGTCCTCACCCTGGAGCCCAACGATTCCCGTCGCCTGGCGGTGCTGTGCGGGCCACTCGATCAAAACCTACGACAGATCGAAGATCGCCTCGGTATACACATTCGTAATCGGGGAAACGCCTTTCACCTGTCCGGAGATGATGCGCCCGTGCAGGCTGCGAAAGCCTTGCTCAGCCGTCTGTACAAGGAGACGCAGTCCGACGCGCCGCTGTTGCCGGATCAAATCCATCTCTTGTTACAGCAATCGGGGGTCGAGGCACTCTTGGACAACACCTCTGAAGCCGAAAATGTGCCGTTCATGCGCACTCGGCGAAAGATCGTCAAACCACGCGGGCCGAATCAGGTTCGCTACACGCGCTCACTCGAGAGGCACGATGTCAATTTCGCCATCGGACCCGCTGGGACGGGTAAGACCTATCTCGCGGTCGCTTGCGCAGTTCAGGCGTTGGAGACCGAGCGAGTTGCGCGCATGGTGCTCGTGCGTCCGGCGGTGGAGGCGGGGGAGAAGCTCGGATTTCTGCCGGGAGATCTCGCGCAGAAGATCGATCCCTATCTGCGCCCGCTCTACGACGCGCTCTACGAGCTCATGGGTTTCGAGAAGGTCCACAAGCTCATCGAGCGCCAGATGATCGAGATCGCGCCGCTGGCCTACATGCGTGGACGCACGCTCAACAATTCATTCATCATTCTGGACGAGGGTCAGAACACCACGGTCGAGCAGATGAAGATGTTTCTGACGCGCCTCGGGTTCGGCTCCACCGCGGTGATCACCGGTGACATCACACAGATCGATCTTGCGCGTGGCACGCGCTCGGGTCTGATTCACGTGATCGACGTGCTGCGTGGCGTCGCCGGGATATCGTTCACCCGCTTCAATTCGAAGGACGTGGTGCGCCATCCTTTGGTGCAGTCCATCGTGGAAGCCTACGACCGCGACGACCTGAGGTCCGATGGGGACGATTGAGCTGCAGCTCGCCTGTCCGCTCCCGACGGTGCCGACGCCACACGAGATCGAGTCATGGGTGGCGAATGTGACCCGCGCGCTCGAGCTGACCGGAGACGTCTGCGTGCGAGTGATCGACGAGCAGGAATCCCGGGCGCTCAACCTCCGATACCGCGATCACGACGATCCCACCAACGTGCTGTCGTTCCCGGTCGAGCTCCCGCCAGGGGTCGAGACCGTGGTTCTCGGGGACCTCGCGATTTGCGCACCGGTGGTGGAGCGCGAGGCGCGGGAACAGCGAAAGGCGCCGAAGGCCCATTGGGCCCACATGGTGGTTCATGGGATGTTGCATCTTGCCGGATATGACCACGAGATGGCATCGGATGCGGCGGCCATGGAGGCGCTGGAGATCGAGCTGCTTTGTGCGATGGGGTTTTCAGATCCTTACCAAGCAACTTGCAGGTAGGCTCGAGTTCTGGCATTACTTGAACATCGACAGCCACGAGGAGCCGTGTTCAACATGAACGACGGTGCCCCAGGCGAAGGCTCGAGTAGCAAGTCCTGGATCGAGCGCGTCGCCGATATTTTCTCGGGGGAGCCATCCAACCGAGTCGAGTTGATGGAGGTCATCCGCGACGCGGAGGAACGCCAACTGCTCGACGCCGAAGCCATGAACATCATTTTCGGGGCCTTGCAGGTCTCCGAGATGCAAGCGCGCGAGGTCATGATCCCCCGCTCTCAGATGATCTACGTTCGAGCAAGCAGCCCGCCCGAGGATTTCCTCTCGATCATCATCGACTCCCAGCATTCCCGATTCCCGGTGGTCGGCGAGGAGCTGGACGATGTGAAAGGCATCCTGCACGCGAAGGATCTGCTGCCGCTGCTGGTGAAGGGCGAGTTCGGGGACTTCGACATCAAGGACTACATTCGCCAGGCTCCGGTCATACCGGAGAGCAAACGGTTGAACGTTCTCCTGCAGGAGTTTCGTCAGAACCGCAATCACATGGCGGTGGTGGTGGATGAGTACGGACATGTGGCCGGAGTGGTCACTATCGAGGACGTGCTGGAGCAGATCGTCGGCGAGATCGAAGACGAGCATGACGTACGCGACGATAGCTTTATCAAGCAGCTCGATGAGCATACCTACACCGTCAAGGCGGTGACGTCAGTGGAAGACTTCAACGAGCACTTCGATGCGAAGTTCAGCCACGAGGAGTTCGATACCATCGGTGGTGTGGTGATGCACGGTTTTGGGCATCTTCCGAAGCGCGAGGAGACCATCAACATCGATCGCTTTTGCTTCAAGGTCCTGAATGCCGACAGCAGACGCATCAGGCTCCTGCACATGACCACCACGCCCGTTGCGGGTGCAAGCGCCGACTGAAATTCTAGCCAAGAGAGGCGTGGCGTCGGCCGTGGCCTTCGGGAGCGGCGCCGTCCTCGTGTTGGCTTTCGCGCCCTTCGACTTCTGGCCGTTTGCGCTTGTCGCCGCGGGGGGGCTATACGCCGCTTGGTCGACGGGTTCCGCGGCCAGCCTCGCGTTTCGAGGGTATCTCTTCGGCCTTGCGAAATACCTCATCGGCGTGTCCTGGATCTACGTCAGCATTCACGAGCATGGCCATGCGGGGGTCGCGCTCTCGGTGTTCCTGGTGATGCTGTTCTGCGCGGGGCTTGCGATCTTTCCAATGCTCATGGGCTACGCGTATGGACGTTGGCTGCGACTGGGCAGCGCAGTCGATGTGGTGACGTTCGCCGCGCTCTGGACTTTCATCGATTGGATTCTGACCTGGCTTCTCACGGGTTTTCCGTGGCTGCTGGCCGGCTATGCGCACCTTGGCACCGCCATCGGCGCCTACGCACCCATCGGGGGTGTGTTGCTGGTGGGATTCGTCTCGGTGTTCAGTGGGGCGGCCATAGGACGGCTGTTGTTGAGCCGAGCGCGATCGTGGGCGCCCGGGGCGGTCGCACTCCTGCTCTGGCTGATCGCCATACCGCTCGGATGGATCGCCTGGGTTGCGCCCGCCGCGCGCGGGCCGGTGGAGGTCGCCCTCGTTCAGGGCAACGTGGCGCAGGAAATCAAATGGCTTCCGGAAAGCGTGGAACCCATTCTCGAGAAGTACGAAGGGCTGACCGAGCCCGAGTGGGGTCGGGAGTTGATCGTATGGCCCGAGGCCGCCATCACGTTGTGGCGTCACCAGGCAACGCCGTTTCTCGAGCGAATGTCCGAGCGTGCAGCCGATTCTTCAACGACGCTGATCACGGGGATTGTGGGGTGGGAACGGGATCGCAACCATGTGCGGGGCGGTTACTCTCAGAACACGGCTATCGCGCTCGGCAAGGGTGCGGGAGACTACGTGAAGCGCCGGCTCGTGCCTTTTGGCGAATATGTACCGCTGGAATTCATCATTCGTGGCTGGATCGAGCTGTTCGACCTGCCTATGTCGCGCTTGCATCCCGGCGCAATGCAGCAACCGTTGCTCGAGGCGGGGGAACTGCGCCTTGCCATGGCCATCTGTTACGAAATCGTGTTTCCGGAGCTGGTACGCACGCAAGCCCGTGATGCCGATCTGTTGGTGACGATCAGCAACGATACTTGGTTCGGGGACTCCATCGGCCCCCCCCAGCACATGCAGATGGCCCAGATGCGCGCGCTCGAGAATGGGCGCTATCTCCTGCGCAGCACCAACAACGGCATCACCGCGATCGTGGACCATCAGGGTCGAATGGTTGCAAGGCTACCGCGCTTCGAGCAGGGCGTGCTCGAAGGGAGTGCGCTCGTGATGGAAGGCCGCACTCTGTATTCACGGCTTGGCGGGATGCCTGTGTTGGTGGGGTGCTTCTCGATACTGATCATTGGGTTCTGGCTCAGGCGCCGAGTGGTGCACGAGGACACTGGCCAAGCCGGGAGTGAATGATATTCTTCGCGCTTTGGCGGGCGACAAGCGAAAGATGGCAGAGGTGCGGACGAGTCGAGCATCCCCGGAGGAGTACGATCCTCAAGTCGTAGAAGCCGAGGCGCGGGGCTGCTGGGACGCACAGGAGAGCTTCAGGGCATCGGAAGATCCGTCCCGGGAGAAGTTCTACTGCCTTGGTATGTTTCCCTATCCGAGCGGCGAGCTCCACATGGGGCATGTGCGTTGTTACACGCTGACGGATGTGATCGGACGCTATCAGCGGCTGCTGGGTAAAAACGTCATGCAGCCGATGGGTTGGGACGCATTCGGTCTGCCGGCCGAGAATGCCGCGATCGAGCGCGGCGTGGCGCCCGCCGAGTGGACGCGCCAGAACATCGACCACATGCGCGCCCAGCTCAAGCGCCTGGGCCTCGGCATCGATTGGTCACGCGAGTTCGCCACGTGTGATCCCGGGTATTATCACTGGGAGCAGTGGATGTTCACTCGGTTGTTCAGAAAGGGGCTCGCCTATCGGAAGAACGCCATCGTCAACTGGGATCCGGTGGACCAGACGGTGCTTGCCAACGAGCAGGTCGAGCAGGGCCGGGGGTGGCGCTCCGGGGCGCTCGTGGAGCGGCGTGAAATGCCGCAGTGGTTTTTGAAGATCACGGACTACGCGGAGCAGCTGCTCGAGTGCCTCGATGAGCTCCCCGGCTGGCCTGAGAAGGTCAAAACCATGCAGCGCAATTGGATCGGGCGATCGGAAGGCGTCGTGATCCGGTTCGACGTGAAGGGCCGCGATCAGCATCTGGATGTATTCACGACACGTCCCGACACGCTGCTTGGGGCAACCTACGTTGCGATTGCACCTGAGCATCCGCTGGCGAACGAGCTTGCGCCCCGGAACAAGGCGCTCGGCGAGTTTGTCGAGCAGTGTAAGCAGGTGAAGGCGGCCGAGGCCGAGCTCGCAACCGTGGAGAAGCTCGGCATGGAGACCGAGTTGCGCGCGTTGCATCCCATCACGGGTGTGGAGCTTCCCATCTGGATCGCAAACTTCGTGCTGATGGAATACGGCGCGGGTGCGGTGATGTCGGTGCCCGCGCACGATCAACGGGATTGGGAATTCGCACGCAAGTACTCGATTCCCATCGTTCAGGTAATCGAGCCGGGGGCGCCGCAGCCTGGCGCTGATTCGAACCCGGACATTGCGTGCGATATCGGCACTGCGGCGTACGTGGAATACGGTCGGCTCTTGAACTCCGGAGAATTCAGCGGGCTGACCTCTGCGCAAGCCTTTGACGCCATTGCCGATTGGCTGAGTGAGCGCGGCCGTGGCGGGCGTCAGAGGCAATATCGTTTGCGCGACTGGGGGGTATCACGACAACGTTATTGGGGGTGCCCCATCCCGATTATCTATTGTGACGCCTGCGGCGCGGTGCCGGTGCCGGATGAGGATCTTCCCGTGATCCTGCCGACCGATGTGGCGTTCCAAGGCGTGCACTCGCCGCTCACGACGATGGACTCGTTCCTCAAAGTCGACTGTCCCGAATGCGGTGGCAAGGCGAGACGTGAAACCGACACCTTCGACACGTTCGTCGAGTCCGCGTGGTATTACGCACGCTTTGCCTGCCCGGATTCCAACAAGCCGATGGTGGACGATCGCGTGAACTTCTGGACCCCGGTCGACCACTATACCGGTGGTATCGAGCACGCCATCTTGCACCTGCTGTATGCCCGCTTCTTCCACAAGCTCATGCGTGACGAAGGCCTCGTGAGGTCCGACGAACCGTTCAAGGGCCTGCTGATGCTTGGGATGGTGCTGAAGGACGGTGCCAAGATGTCGAAGTCGGAAGGCAACGTGGTGGATCCACAGCCGCTCCTCGACAGATACGGTGCCGATGCGCTTCGGCTCGCGATGATGTTCGCCGCGCCCCCCGACCAGACGGTGGAGTGGTCCGACAGCCAGGTAGAAGGCATGTCGCGCTATCTGCGAAGGCTCTGGACATTGGTCATGAGCCACGTCCGGGACAGGGATATCCCGGCAGGACCGCTTTTTGCGGAGCCCTCTTACCGAACCGAAGAACGCGCAGCAAAAAGAAAGGGCCTGGGAGCGAAGGCGAATTTACTTCGCCGCAGCGTGGGAAGAAATTCGCCCGGACGGCGAATTTCTGGACAAGAACTAGCTGGCGATGAAGTTGAGGCGATCGATGTCGATGCGCTCGACGATGCGCAGAGGGGGCTGCGCCGCAAGACCCACCAGACCATCGCCAGGGCGCGCGACGATTACGGTCGCCGCATTCACTTCAACACCGTCGTTTCTTCCGTGATCGAGCTCACCAATGCCGTGTCACGATTCGACGACAACCGCGCCAACGGTCGCGCGGTGGTGCGTGAAGCGCTGGAGACCATCGTGATCGTGCTTTCGCCCATCGCTCCCCACATCTGCCATCGGTTGTGGCGTGAGCTGGGACATGCATCGATGCTCGTAGACGAACGTTTTCCGGTCGTCGATGACGTGGCATTGGCGAGGGATAAGGTGAAGCTCGTGGTTCAAGTCAACGGTAAGCTTCGTGGTCACATCGAGGTGTCCGTCGATGCAGACGAAGAGTCGGTCAAGCGCACCGCGCTAAGCAACGCCAATGTCCAGCGTTTCATCCAGGACAAGGCGCTTCGCAAGGCGGTGGTGGTGCCGGGACGACTCGTCAATCTGGTGGTGAGTTGATGATGCGGCTAATGGGAACCTCGAAAAACCTTGTGGGAGGGAGTGAGCACAGGGATGTGCGACACGACCCAGCAAAGGCGGCGGAGCCGGCTTTTGCGACACCCTCTGTAGCCGCGAATGCTGCGACTCGCAAACCCCATGATTCGCGGCTAAGTAGGCGCCCCCGGCTAAAGCCGCTCCCACACCAGGGACATTCCGCCTCGAAGGAGGTTGCTCGAAGTTCCCTATTGCTGGTGTTCATGGCGCTGACCCTCACCGCGTGTGGATTTCACCTGCGCACGTCGTCTGCCGAAGTCGAGGGTACGGTGTTCGTGCAGATCCAGTCAGGCACAGAGGACTTTGCCCGTGTGCTGGAGCGTGCGCTGGAAGCGTACGCTGTGGCGCGTGCACGTGACGGCACGGCTGCGGATTGGATTTTGCATCTTCAGCAGATACGCGAGCAGCGCCGCACGCTCTCGGTGACCGAGAACATACGTGCCTTTGAGTACCAGCTTTCCACCGAGGTTCATTTCAGAATTCTGGACGGCTCTGCGCGGGAGCGCGTGCCCACCTCGCGTGTGCGTGCCGAGCGCGCCTACGTGCTCGATCGGGGTAACCTTCTCGGCGACAGCGAGGAGGAGGCGGTGTTGCGTAGAGAGATGCAATCAGAGCTTGTCACGCGGATTCTCCGCGTGTTGGAGATCACCACACGGGGATCGTCGGCATGAAACTCGCGCTGGAGCGACTCGAAGGTGCCCTCGAGGGCGAGCTTGCGCCGCTCTACTGGTTGAGCGGTGACGAGCCGCTTCTTCTGCAGGAAGCCGCCGCCTCGGTTCGCTCGGCAGCACGCACGGCGGGATTCGGTGAGCGTGAGGTCTTCGATGTCGAAGGCCGTTACAAGTTCGACAACATGCTTTTTGCGGCGAACAGCATGTCGCTCTTCGCCGAGCGAAAGCTCATCGAGCTTCGCTTTCAGAACGGCCGTATCACGCAGGATGCAGGCAATGCCATTTCAATCTATGTCGAGGATCCGCCCGATGGGAATCTTCTGCTCATCACGAGCCCGCGACTCGACCGTCGGGTCGAGAGCGCGAAGTGGTTCAAGTCGATGGTGTCCTTTGGCGTGTGGGTACCGATCCTTCCGGTCACCCTGGATCGGCTACCCGATTGGCTCAAGCGGCGTTGTCGCAGTGCCGGGGTGAACCTCGACACGGCGGCGTTTCAGCTGCTGCTCGAGCGTATCGAGGGAAATCTGCTGGCCGCTTCACAGGAAATCGAGCGATTGAAGATCCTCGATCCGGATGCGACCTGGACACGCGAGATGCTGATCGACGCTACCGAGGATGCCTCGCGATACACCATTTACCAGTTGATCGACCATGCGCTTCTGGGGGATTCCCGGCGCGTCACCCGAATGCTCTATTCCCTGCGGATGGAAGGCGCGGAGCCGGTTGCGACCAATGGTGCGCTGACGCGCGAGCTTCACAGTCTCCTCAAGATGTCTCGGGAGATGGGCGGGGGGCGACCGGAACGTGTGTTGCAATCCAATCGAGTCTGGGCGGCTCGCAAGCGTGCGGTGACCCGAGCGCTGGAGCGTCATGACAGTGAGACGTTTCAGAATCTGCTGGAGAGTGCCTTGCTCGTCGACCGCGCAGCGAAAGGCATGGAGCGCGTTGACCCCTGGCTGGAACTTGGACGTATTTTTCTCGTGCTGGCGGGGCACGCTTCGATCCCATCGGCAATTGCTACCTAGGGGAACGGCATCGGTTCCCGGACCCATCCGGCGTGAAACGCAAATCGCAGATTGCGGCGTGGTACTACGAAGAACGACAGCCTTTCATCGGTTGGGACTTTTCGTATCTCGACGGGCGTAAGCTAGAAGAGGAACCTCCCTGGTCATATTCGGCGCGGGCGACCGAGCTCATGCAGCAGTCATCATCGCTGCTCGACATGGGAACCGGCGGCGGCGAGAGGCTGCTTGAGATGCGAGAGAGCTGGCCGCCAAAGGTGCTGGTGACCGAGGGTCATCCCCCAAACGTCGAGATCGCCAAGGAACGCCTGGAGCCCCTGGGCGTCGCGGTCGTGCCGCTATCCTTGACTCGGGACGGCGCCATGCCGTTCGCCGACCAAGAGTTCGACCTCATGATCAATCGACACGCCGCATTCAACTGCAGAGAAGTCGCACGGACTCTGGCGAGAGGTGGCACGTTCCTGACCCAGCAAGTCCACGGCCTCTGGGCAAAGGACCTATTCGACGCATTCGATGCCGTTCCGCAATGGCCCGACTCCACGCCGCAGTACTACGTGCCCCGATTAGAAGCGGCGGAGATGCACGTTGTCACCGTCGAGGAATGGCGGGGGAAACTAGCATTCGTGGATGTCGGCGCGTTGGTATATTTTCTCAAAGCTGTGCCTTGGATCGTGCCTGACTTCTCCGTGGACGCCTACGTGGACTATCTCTTCGCGCTTCAGAGGCGCCTTGAGCGCAACGGCGAGTTGGCGTTTGAAGCAAGAACCTATCTGATCGAAGCGCAAAAGCGACTGTGAGGAACCTACGGCTGTGTGGTAACACTCCGAGGTGAAAAGCAAACACAGCTGCCGTTCAGATGGCTAGATGGCAGCCTACGCGCCGATGTGGGCTTTCGGTCCGATCATAGACATCCGTACGATCAGATGTGTTGGAGCCAGCGGCGTCACCCGTCTTGGAAGAGGGGGCAGTTGACCGAGGTATCCTGGAACCGATAGTATCCGCCTTGGTAAAGCCCTCGCAGCCCGCTGCGAGGGCTTTTTTTGTTTCCGGGACGCTAATCACAAAAAGGTGCAACGCACATGAGCGAGGAAAGTCAGCAAGACGATATGTCGAAGCAAGTGGTGGTCTACGCGATGCCCGCAATGGACCGCGTGACGGTGCGCGCGGACGTGGAATACGCAGCCGCCGATGCGGGGGATCTGACGATGGATATCTACTATCCCCCTGACATGCAGAGTGGCGCTCGGACACCCGCCGTCATTCTCGTAGCGGGGTACCGCGATGCGGGCTTTCAGTCCGTGGTGGGCTGCAAGTTCAAAGAGATGGCATCCCTCGTGTCGTGGGGGCGTCTTGCGGCTGCCTCGGGGATGGTGGCGATTGCTTACACCAATGAAGAGCCGGCGAGAGATGTTCACACGGTGATTCAATACGTGCGTCAGAACGCCGCCGCGTTGGGAATCGACGAGAACAGGATCGGCGTATGGGCCAGCTCCGGAAACGTTCCGACCGCGCTGTCGGTGGTGATGCACGAAGCTGGCGAGTACCTGAAGTGTGCTGTCCTGTGTTACGGCTTCATGCTGGATCTGGATGAATCGAGGGTGGTCGCCGAGGCGTCCAAGGCCTTTGGATTCGTCAACGCTAGCGCCGGTAGAACCGTCGATGATCTTCCGCAGGACCTACCAATGTTCCTGGTGCGGGCAGGTCAAGACACCTTTGCGGGTCTGAATGAGGCGATCGACGCCTTCGTGGCCAAAGCGCTGAGGCGCAATCTTCCTATCACGCTCGTGAATTACGCGACAGGCCC
>JAPULC010000080.1 GCA_027295305.1 Gammaproteobacteria bacterium | reverse complement strand
CCGATGCAGCCAGCGTACGCGACGAACGCACATCGCTCGCGCGACCCCGAGGTGGGGGTGCTGCTCGGCCTGTGCACGCATCTCGGCTGCTCGCCGAAGTTCTACGGCAAGGTTGAACCTGAGTCCTTCGATAGTCAGTGGAAAGGTGGATTCTTCTGTCCGTGCCACGGCTCGAAGTTCGATCTTGCGGGAAGGGTGTTCAAGAGCATGCCCGCCCCAGACAACCTGCAGGTGCCGCCGTACTCCTATGAGACCGACACGGTGATCATCATCGGCGTGGACGAGGAGACGGGCTGAATGGCGCGGCGGCAGACCACCGGCATGTGGACGAGCTTCATCACGTGGATGGACGAGCGCATGCCCGTCACGGAAACCTGGGAGTACCACCTCTCCAAGTACTACGCCCCCAAGAACTTCAACGTCTGGTACATCTTCGGCTCGCTGTCGATCTTCGTGCTGGTGATGCAGATCATCACCGGCATCTGGCTCACCATGAGCTACGTACCGACCGGCGAGGGTGCGTTTGCGTCGGTGGAATACATCATGCGCGACGTGGAACTCGGCTGGCTGATCCGCTATCTGCACTCCACCGGCGCGTCGGCGTTTTTCATCGTCGTCTACCTGCACATGTTTCGCGGGCTGATGTATGGCTCCTACCGACGGCCACGCGAGCTCTTGTGGCTGATAGGCATGGCGATCTATCTGTGCCTCGTAGTGGAAGGCTTCTTAGGCTACTTGCTCCCCTGGGGCAACATGTCTTACTGGGGCGCGCAGGTGATCGTCTCGCTGGTCGGCGCCATCCCGTTGATCGGGGCCGATCTCATGGAATGGGTTCGTGGCGACTTCCTGATGTCCGGCATCACGCTGAACCGGTTCTTCGCGCTTCATGTGGCCGCGCTTCCGATCGTGCTGATCATCTTGGTGTTCCTTCACCTCATCGCACTTCATCACGTCGGCTCGAACAACCCGGACGGAGTGGAAATCAAGCAAAACAAGGACGAGAACGGCGTGCCCCGAGACGGCATAGCGTTCCACCCCTACTACACGGTGCACGACATCTATGGTGTGGTGGTGTTCCTGTTCATTTTCTGCGTGGCGGCTTTCTTTGCCCCCGAAATGTTCGGTTACTTCATCGAAGCGCCGAACTTCACCGTAGCCGACCCGTTGAAGACCCCCGACCACATCGCTCCGGTGTGGTACTACACACCCTTCTACGCCATGTTGCGGGCTGCGACCTTCCCGCTGCTCGCTGTTCCTGCGAAGTTCTGGGGCCTGGTGGTGATGGGCAGCGCGATCCTGGTACCCATGGTGCTTCCATGGCTCGACAAGAGCCCGGTGAGATCCATTCGCTACAAGGGGATGGCGAGCAAGGTAATGCTCGGCCTGTTTACGATTTCGTTTCTGGTGCTCGGTTATCTCGGAACCATTCCGCCGGATCCTTTCGCGACGCTTCTCGCCCAGGGAATGACCGTGATCTATTTCTCTTACTTCATCCTCATGCCTTGGTACACCCGGGTGGAGAAGACCAAGCCCGAGCCCGACAGGGTGACCATGCGATGACGCCGCGGGTCTACATTCGTGAATGCGCCCGTGCTGCGTGTGCCCTGTTCGGTCTCTCGAGAGCGCGGAGCAGGTGGTCGGCCGCGGTGCTGCGGGCCTACATTCGTGAGCGCGCACGTGCGTGTGCTTCGTTCAGTCTCCCGAGCACGCCGGCCAGGCGCTCGGCCGCGATAGTGCGAACGCTTCTGCTCGCGTTCTCTCTGACGCTGCCCCTCGCTGCGTCGCCGAGCGAGGTCGCGGTGCTCGATCTCATGGTGCCGGATCTGCGGGATCTGCCATCCCTTCAACGCGGTGCGAAGCTGTTTCTGAACTACTGTCATGGCTGTCACACGCTGAAGTATCAGCGCTTTGAGCGCACAGCAGACGATCTCGGGATCCCCCATGAGCTGTTCAAGCAGAACCTCATCTTCACCGGGGTCAAGATCGGCTCGCTGATGGATAACTCCATGGACGATCAGACGTCGAAGAACTGGTTCGGTGCGCCGCCGCCCGATCTCACCATGGTGACCCGCGCGCGGCGCAAGGAAGGCTCCGTGGGGTTGTTTTTCCAGAATCTGGCCAGCGGTCATCACGAAGGTGGTGGCCCCAGCTGGGTGTACACATTTCTCAGATCGTTCTATGTCGACGAGGCTCGACCATTCGGCGTGAACAACGTCGTCTTCCCGGACGTCGGGATGCCAAACGTGCTGGAAGCGCTGCAGGGCATGCAGCGTCTCGAGTGCCAGGGCCGACACGCGTGCAAGCTCGTGTTGGATGATGCCGGGGCGCTCACTGTCGAAGAGTTCGACCAGGCGATGTACGACATCGTCAATTTCCTCTGGTATACATCGGAGCCTTCGCGGCTGGATCGCTATAGAATCGGGGTCTACGTACTGCTTTTCATCGTGATCCTCGGGGTGTTCACGTATCTGCTCAATCGAGAGTTTTGGAAAGACGTCCACGAATGACGCGTCGGCTCAACGTGCGCTGCGGCCAACCGGGCGCGCTGATGGCCGGCCCGTCGCTTGTCGGCGAAGCCGCGTGGGTCGGGGCCCCGTCCTGCACCCACACTGGACGCCTTGAACTGCCCCCATATCGGTCCCATTTATCGGTTCAGATCACAGACGAGGTAATTGCATGGGAGTCGTCACGAAACGTTCTTCGATGACTTTTTTTTCCGATCCGCGAGACCATTACAGCCACCGGGTGCGCATGGTACTCGCCGAGAAGGGGGTCGCGGTGGAGATCGTGGACGCGGACGGGAGAAACCTGCCGGAGGACGTGGCAGAGCTAAACCCCTATCAGACGCTGCCAACGCTGCTCGACCGTGAACTCGTTCTCTACGAATCCACGGTCATCATGGAATATCTCGACGAGCGCTTCCCCCATCCGCCATTGCTGCCGGTGTATCCCGTGGCACGTGCTCAGAGTCGGCTGATGATGCATCGGATCCGCAAGGACTGGTGCGGGCGATTGGATCTGCTGATGGCCGGCAAGGGTCGTGAGACCACCTTGGAGAAAGCACGCAAGGAGCTCCGCGAAAGCCTGCTCGCGGTCTCGCCCATTTTCGCGGAGAAGCCGTTCTTCATGAGCGAAGAGTTCACCCTCGTGGACTGCTGCGTGGCGCCCATCCTGTGGCGTCTGCCCGAGGCAGGAATCGAGATGCCGGATCGGCAGACCCGGCCCCTCAAGCGCTATATGCAGCGTATCTTCGAACGCGATACTTTTCAGGCAAGCCTGTCCGAGGCGGAGATGGAGATGCGTGAGTGATTCCGCAGCGGCCCTACCTTCTGAGGGCCATGTACGAATGGATCGTCGACAACGGATGGACGCCGCACATTCTCATAGACACCACCGCCGATGATGTCGAAATACCACCAGGGCTCAGCGACGACGGCCAGATTCTGCTGAACGTCTCCGAGCGCGCGGTGCATGCGCTCGAATTCGGTAGCGAGCGGGTGGAGTTCAGTGCCCGCTTCGACGGCGTCTCGCACCAGGTGAGCGCTCCGGTGGAACGCGTTCTCGCCATCTACGCCAACGAGAACGGCGAGGGCATGGCGTTCGATCACCCGGCGTCGGATGGCGCCATCCAGGACCACGACCCCCAAGACGACGGCCCCACCGACAGTCCTCCCGACAAAGGCGGTCCCAACCTCCGCGTGGTGAAGTAACCCGCTTCGTGCGATGCCCTGCGCGCCTCAGTCCATATACTCGAAGACCTTCACGATCTTCTGTACACCCGCCACCGATTGCGCCACGTTGGTCGCCGCCTCTGCCTCGTCGCGCGTGACCATCCCCATGAGATAAACCACGCCATTCTCGGTGACCACCGACACGTGGCTCGAGTCCACATCGTCGTTGGCCATCATCTTTGCCCCCACCTTTTTGTCCAGAATCCAGTCATTCTGGCGTGCGAGGAACCCGATGCGCCCCGAGAGGGTGATCTCGTTGTGGATCTTGCGTACCTTCGATAGCGATTGCGTGGCCTCTTCCGCGAGGGCACGCAACTCTTCGTTCGGGACCTGGCCGGTAAGCAGCACGATGCCGTTGAACGAGGCAACTTCGATGTTCGCTTTCTTCAGCTCGGGATCGGCGTGCTTGATGTTCGATTTGGCGCGAGTCTCGATGAGATCGTCGTCGATGCGCGTACCCCGCGTGCGTTCGCCCGGCTCTTCTTCGCCGACGATCGC